>CAZJFK010000016.1:0-16957 GCA_964545515.1 uncultured Candidatus Saccharibacteria bacterium
ATTACGGCCAATGCCTTTACGATTATTGGTGACCTATTCGCTGCTCGTGAGCGCGGTAGGTGGCAGGGATTTATTGGTGCGGTTTTTGGTCTGTCGTCGATTGTCGGGCCGCTACTTGGTGGCTGGCTGACTGACCCGCATAATATCTTTGGTCTGACAACTGATTGGCGTTGGACGTTTTGGATTAACGTACCGATTGGTGTTCTGGCTTTTGTAATTATTGCTATCTTTTGTCCGCCATTAAAACATGACAAAAAACCAGTGGTCGACTATATCGGTGCCGCACTACTTGCATTAGCACTTGGTACGCTAGTGCTAGCGGTTGATAATACCGAGAATATATTTAAGGGATTCCTAGATAGCTCAGGATGGAGTCTTGGTTTACTACGAACAGTAATGTTTAGCGTGGCGGCTGTGGCAACGGGACTATTCGTGTGGATCGAGCGTCGGGCCAAAGAGCCAATCTTGCCACTGAGGTTTTTCAGGAATCGCAACTACGTGCTTATCATGGGTATCGCATCGCTATTTGGTGCCGCATTCCTCGGCTCGATTTTGTATCTGACTCAGTTTAATCAACAGGTTTTTGGGGCTTCGCCAACCGAATCTGGTTTGATGCTCCTACCAATGATAGCCGGCCTTATGACGACGTCTATCACATCTGGTCAGATTATCTCGCGGACGGGGCGATACAAGATTTTTATGCAGATTGGTATTGTTGTCGCGACTGTAATGGTAGCCTTGTTGACGACTCTAACTCCTGAGTCGAGCTATGTATACGAGGCTGTTTTGATGGTAATACTTGGTGGTGGTTTGGGTGTTGTTATGCCAGTTATGACTCTTGCTGTGCAGAATGAGTTTGAGCAGCACGATCTCGGTATTGCAACTAGTTCAAGTCAATTATTCCGCAGCCTTGGTTCGACTATCGGTATAGCTATCTTTGGTGCGATGCTGACTGCTGGTTTGACGTCAGGTCTAGCTGGTATACAGAGTGATCCATATCTAGTGTCGTTGAAACAGAATCCTGAGGCTAGTCAGATTGGTGATTTTGATGACCCAAATACTCTTTTGACACTCAATATGCCCGATATTAAGAATAAAATAACCGATGGCTTTAATGCTGGGGTTGCTGATTTGCCTGAGTCGGCCAAGGATAAGGCTACCAAAGATTTTGTTAGTCAGCGCGATGAGTATGGTAGCAAGGTGACGCATGGTTTTAGTGATAGTTTACATCGTTTGTTTATGGTATCGGCCATACTGATGGGTGTTGCAGCGGTATTGGTATTTATGATCAAAGAACGTACTTTGAAATCTGCCAAACCAGACGAAACTCCTGGCGAGATTTAATAACGCGCCTTGAATTTCACGTCTCAGCGATGTAAATTCAAGGGCTGCGGTCGCTTAAGTCTCGCTACGCTGGGGTCCACGCGATCCAAGATCACAACGCTTGTGTTTATAGCAAAAATATGTTTAACTATTGACTCTTTGGGGTCGGATTGGTATGATTAATCTTGCGTCTCGCGTAGGAATGAATAATATTAAATAATAATAGTCGAATTTACGCATATGTGACGCATGTTGGGAGAAAGGGAGTTTAACCTCATGCCAATAGCTATCACGTTTGTACCGTCAAGGCGCAAACAGATTGCAGTGGAAGTGGTGCCATCAAGTTGGCAACTGTATATCGCTGAATAGGTCCGCTTGGACAATAAATACCCCGCCGTATAGCGGGGTATTTAGTTTGTATGGTTATTTGATTATTTGAGCTTTGCTTCGATGTATTTGTCGGCTACGCTACCATCGCCATTAATAAGGCTAGACGACACATCTTCGGGCACTAGTTTGCCATTTATGAAAAACGACGGCGTACCAGCGACTTTGTCTTTTTTGCCCAGGGCTAGATCGAAATCTATTTTGCGGTTAACATTCTTGGATGCCATATCTAATTTAAATTTGTCAGTGTTTTTGACACCTACGGATTTGGCGTATTGTACGAATAAATCGGTGCGCTTGTCGGCTGATGCTGTATTCCAGCTGTTCTGTGATTCATATAGTTTGTCGTGCATTTCCCAGTATTTGCCCTGCAAGCCAGCGGCTTCGGCCGCAGCTGCGGCTGCCCTGGCATTTGGATGCAGAGTAGGCATGGGGTTATTGCGAAAAACAAAAGCCAGCTTGTCTTGGTATTTATCAGTTAGAGTTTTGACATTTGGATAGGCTTGACCACAATACGGGCACTGAAAATCACCATATTCTGTTAGTAGTACCTTACTGTCTTTATCCCCAAATACGTGATCAGCGATATTGCCGTTATTGCTAGATGCTTTGACGACGACGGTAGTGTTTACCTCACTAACATTTATACGGTCTTTTTGTGATAATACCACTAGTCCGCCCAGGAAAATAACACAGACTGCGGCAAAAATACTCCAAGTTTTACTATTCATACTCCTCCTTTGATACTTATACCATTATAATGTGTATAAGATGGATATGCTACTACTTATATTTATAATCATCGTTTGGCTACTACTAGTGTCGCTGAATGCCCTTAGATTTAGCCGCCCAAGGCGTAGTAATTTTGAAATTGATAGATTGCATGACGTTAAGGCTAGGCGACAAGTTGAGTATCTAGGCGTTTTGCTGAGTATTCGACTATTGAAAGCTTGCCTTGTATCTGCTCTGCTAGCTGTACTGCTGGTTGTCAAATTTGGTGTTTGGTTAGGACTGCTGGCCTCGGTACTACTAATATTACTGTCTGTGGTGTTTGCGAAATTGCCACTCGTTAAACGACCGGTACAGGGATTATACAAGAAGCACGAGGCTAAGATTCTTGATTTTATAGAGCGCTATATCAAGATATTTAGGTATTTCGCGATATATCCTGAGACCACGAACGATATAGGAGTTGATTCTATCGAACATTTACGCCATCTGATTGAAAGTGCCGATAAATATCTCGATAATTCAGCTATACGCATGACAAAGGCCGCTACTGGTTGGCATGGCTTGACCGCTGGTAGTGTGATAACGCCAATTGAAAAGGTCGATACAGTTAATCATACCGAGTTACTTGGGCCACTAGTGCTTGATAGCCTGCACAAGACTGGGCATAGTGTGTTCCCGGTTGTCCATGATGAATCCAAAAATGTAGTCGGCGTGCTTGATATTCGCGATATGCTAGACGTTAGTTCTAAGCAGAAATCCTTGTCTGCAAGTGATCAAATGAATCGAGATATCGTGAAAGTTAGTAGCGATACGTCGCTGGCTGATACCATCGATAAGTTACTAGGTGCTGCTTCTAAAATTGTTTTTGTGACAGGTGATACGGGTGATATCGTCGGTATTGTTACGCTGGGTGATTTGATCGATTCGTTGCTTGGCAAAACAGGGGTAAAATGATATGATTATATGTAATATGATATGGCAAGTGAATCAAGATAATAATCTTAGGGTCGGCAAATAGCCTGGCGTGCTGTTTGCAATCGACCCATTCCAGCCCTAACAACTACTAATTACAAGGATTATTATGACAAGAACACTTGCTTTTGATACAACCCAGAGCGTCGGACAGACTGTTAGTTTGAGTGGCTGGGTTAATAGTCGTCGTGACCACGGCGGTCTGATTTTCATCGATTTGCGTGACCACACAGGGTTAGTGCAATTGGTAGTCAACCCCGAATCAGCTGAAGCTTTTAAACTAGCCGAAGGTGTACGTGATGAATATGTAATATCGGCATCGGGTGAAGTCCGTAGCCGTGATGAGGGGCTCAAAAACCCAAATATTCCGACCGGTGGCATCGAAGTTGCGGTTAGCGAGCTAACTTTACTCAACAAAAGCGAGCCATTGCCTATTCAGATTCAGGGCGATGCTCTGAGCAGTGAAGATATGCGTTTACGCTATCGCTATTTGGATTTACGTCGTGACAAAATGCAGACCATGCTCAAAAAACGCGCCGAAATGTATAAATATATTCGTGGGTTTATGGACGAAGCTGATTTTACCGAGGTAACAACACCGATTTTGGCAAATTCCAGCCCCGAAGGTGCGCGTGACTTTTTGATTCCATCACGGCTTCACCCAGGTGAGTTTTATGCTTTGCCACAGGCTCCACAGCAATTTAAGCAGCTACTGATGGTTGGTGGTGTGTCGCGTTATTATCAATTGGCAGCATGTTTTCGCGACGAAGATCCACGTGCCGATAGGCTATACGGCGAATTTTATCAGCTAGATCTCGAGATGAGTTTTGTCGACAGTGGTGAGGTTGTTCGTCAGATGACAGAACCTTTGATCAAAAAATTAGTTACTGATTTTGCTGGCAAAAAATTGCTAACCGAAGATGTTCCTCGTATTCCGTATAGCGAAGCTATGGAAAAATACGGTTCGGATAAGCCAGATTTGCGTTACGACATGGAGTTAATCGAACTTACGGATGAACTATCGGCGACGGAATTTGCGGTGTTTAAAAACGCCGAAGTGGTAAAGGCGATTCGCGTCCAGGGTGGAGCAAGCCTAAGCCGTTCGCAAATCGATAAATTTACCGATATTGCCAAGGGCGAGGGTGCTGGTGGTCTCGCATATATTACGTACGAAAACGGCGAAGCCAAATCACCAATTGCCAAGTTTCTGGGCGGTGACGAGCTTGAAGCTATCAAGTCAAAAACTGGTGCCGTAGACGGTGATGCCGTGTTTTTTGGCGCTGATCGGCGCTCGGTGGTAAACAAGGTCTTGGGTAAATTGCGCATTGCTTTTGCCGACCATTTTGGGCTCAAAGACCCTAGTGTTATCGCTTTGGCATGGATAGTCGATTTTCCATTCTATGAGTTAGATGAAAAGACTGGCAAGATTGATTTTGGTCATAATCCATTTAGTATGCCCAAGGGCGGGCTAGATGCCGTCCGTGCCGCTGCTAGTGATGAAGAACGTCTAGCCCTTGTCGCGGATCAGTATGATATGGTGATGAATGGTTACGAGATTTGTTCGGGTGCTGTACGAAATCATAATCCAGATGTCATGTATGAAGTATTTGGTGTGCTTGGCTATGATAGGCAGTATGTCGAAGATAAATTTGGCGCTATGCTAGGAGCTTTTAAATACGGCGCCCCACCACATGCTGGCTGTGCCTATGGTGTGGATCGCATACTCATGGAGCTGATGAGTGAGAGCAATATCCGTGAAATCGTAGCTTTTCCAAAGAATGGTTCTGGCCAAGACGTTATGATGAATAGTCCAAGTGTGGTCGATGCAAATCAGCTTGCCGAGCTGTCGATTCAAACATCCGTGGAAGATTTGTAGTATAATAAGCTTATGGATAACATAGATTTAGCAATTGTACTACTAACTATTATCGTGATTTTACTAAGTATAGTCGTAGTTACGGTACTAGTAGTTGTCATCGTTATGGTGGTTCGTGTCAACCGCGTGCTCAAACGAATTGATAGTATCACCGAAAACATCATGAGTATTTCGGAATGGATGTCTCCGGCCAAGGCACTGTCGGGATTAGTAGATATTTTTAGAGGTAAGGAGTAAATATGTCAAAACTTAGTAAACTAACAATTGTAGCTGCGGCTGGATTTGTTGCCGGTATTTTATTTGCACCCAAGAGTGGCAAAGAAACTCGCAAAGACATCAAGAAAAAGTCCGAGGAGCTGAAAAAAACAGCTGGCAAAAAGGCCAGCGAGCTCAAAGACAAGGCTGATGATGGTATCAAAAAAGGCAAAAAGTTAGCCGACGAAGTAAGCACCGAGGCTGTGAAATATGGCCGTAGTGCCAAAGCTTCAGCTGAGCAAATCGCTAATGAAGCGATCGAGCTAGGTGGCGAAGCCAAAAAGCGCGTTAATTCTGTAATTGATAGCGCCAAAGAAGCTAGTAAAGACTAAATATCAATAGAACTATTGGCAGCTAGGCGCTCGTATTTAGCGCCTAGCTGTTCGCATTTGGCACTAACCAAGCGGTCGATTAGAGCCTTACCTGCGTCTGATAGTATGGCGTCGTGAGTAGGAAAAACTCGCTGTGGCTTGACTGACTCTAGAAAACTAAGTGATTCACTAATTTTCATCCATGGAGCAGATACGGGTAGAGCGAGTATCTCGACGGGCTGCTCGGGTAGGGCAAAAGAATCGCCAGGATAATATAGATGGTCGTTAATCATGACACCTAGATTGGCGATAATCGGCATCGTATCGGTGATTAGGGCATGTTTGCCACCATGAAAATCTAGTTTAAATCCGTCTTTTTCAAACATCTCACCCGCCTCGACGCTAGTGCTGGGTAGATCTGGGAATTTACTAGTGATTGAGCTATGTGCGACAAGTACGGCATCTGGATTTGCTGCGAATATTTCGTTGATCAGATTTTCGTCGCAGTGATCCGCGTGTTCGTGGGTGATGACCACGATTGATACGCTCTGCATTTCGGGTAGATTATCAGTCCAATTGCCTGGATCGACAATCAATTTATGTCCGTCTTGTTCCAGGCTGAAGCACGCATGGTTAAATTTCGTTAATTGCATATAATTCCTTTCATCACCGCTAAATACCGGTACGTCTTATTTAATTATACTCCTAGTATTTGACCGTTTGGCCCTAACAATAGATAATAGAATGAGTGAAAAACAAACTTATTATAGGAACTATCATAGCTATTGCCTTGCCGCTAGTGACTTTGATTTCGATAGCTTCGGCCAAATCACTTAGCACCGAACATTTAGACAAAATCAAGGCTGGTTGTCAGCAGGCTCGCTCGATTGTTGGCCAAATTCACACCAATGACGCCCCTATTTACGTGAACAGTAATCAGACTTACTATTCGATTAGTAGCCGCTTGATGGCGCCACTTAATTCACGCTTGGCCTCAAATGGTCTAGATATCAATGGTGTGTCCAAGGTTATATCTACTTACAATGCCGATTTAAATGATTTTCGGGCGCTGTACAAAACTTATGACAATGTTATGGCTGAATTGGTACAGCTAGACTGCACCAAGAATCCAGAGCAGTTTTATGACAAGGTAGCCGATGCTCGCGAGGCGCGAAGTGATGTGAGTGATGCAGTCGATAAACTGTCTCAGGATTTAGAGGATTTTCGTGAACAGGTGAAATTAGTCGATTCTGATCAGATTAACGCCGTGGGGGACGCGACGAATGAATGATTCTGGCGGCGATCTCGATGCAAAGGTTGCGCTGCCTTGGTACAAGCAGCAACTCAGTTATTTTATTGGTGGCAGCTTGATTATAGCGGCGATTATCGTGGTGGTGAGCTTGGTTTTGTATAATACTAGCGGTACGGCGCAGCTCGATCTTAGCCGACCTGGCTATAAATCGGTGGTGGGTAATGTCGAGACAGTTTCGTTTGATAAATTCCCGGATAGCGGTCCAGTAACGTCGGATACCTTAAATAAGTTTTTGGAGACTTTTGATAAACAAGTTCAGCCCGTGCTAAATCAATCTGTGTTTAATCCAGATTCATTGAAATACGAATCACTTGGCATAGGGGAATAATTTGGCCGACAAATTAAATCCTGACGACTATATTATTACTCGTAAGCGCAAAAAATATAAGTTTGCGCTGTTTGCTAATTCGCCGCTTTGCTATGAACTCGACGAGTGGCAGGATTTGCAAGATCGTGGGGCGGATGTAATCGAGATAGGAGCTGGCACGGGGCTTTTTAGTGTCGAACTAGCTACCAGGCATCCTGACAAAACTTATATCGCGCTAGATGTTAAGGCTGATAGATTGCAAAAGGGTGCACACGAGGCCGAGGAGCGTGGTCTTACGAATATTAAATTCGTGCGAGCTAGGGCAGACCAGCTGGCTGATATTGCGGATGCTGGTAGCGTAGATCAGATTTGGCTGACTTTTTCGGATCCTTTTCCCAAATCTCGCTCGGCTGGTCGCCGCATGACGCATGTGAATTATCTCAGGATTTATAGAAACATCTTGCGGCCTAGTGGGCAATTAATCATCAAACACGACAATATAGATTTTATGCATTGGAGCATGGAGCAGCTGGTGACGGACAAATGGGCTATAGACGAGCTAACATTTGACTTACACGACAGTGATTTAAGTGATGACTATAAAATTATCACTACGTATGAGCAGCGTTGGATCAACGAAGGTAGTAAGATTGGCTTTGTGGCGGCTTTACCGTTTACCCTCAAAGATTAGTGCTACGAGTTCCCTGATTTGATTAATATTATATTTTATGATTAATTAAGGTTAATATCACGTCCGTGATACGCTGTTTTCCAGGAGAGGTGATACCTATGTGGGTGCGTAGTGATAATGATTTGTTTTTGTCGTCATATAGTACTGAAAACGAAGAATATCTAGATCGTTACAACAAGTACATGGATTCAATCCATGTAGAGTCAGAGGACGAGGCGCGTAAGCGTATCGAGGTCGAGGTGGCTTATTTTGCCTGTGAGCTCGAGCACAAGATGTTGCCACGCGGTCGTAATGACAAATCTGTCGCTATGTCGGACTATCTGTCTGGGTCGAAGATCACGGTTGATTTACCCAAGCATTATTTGATGCGTGGTGCTATTCCTGGGACAGATGAGCGTTCGCTGCGCAATATCCTGGCCCAGAGTGGTTTTAACTGTCATCGGGTTAGGCTAGTGCCGAAGCGTGGTCGACATTTTCGCAGTGGTCTCCCCTATGTCAAGCTGACATTTCAGGTGCACTGATCCTAGTAGCCCCACCGAACAGGTGGGGTTTTAATTTTGTAGCTATGACAGTTAATATATAGATATGAAGCCGTATTTAATCGTCTGTGAAATTACGCCGATGCAGGTAGGTGACGATTATGATATGTTGCCGCTGCACTGTACGCTCGTGCATTGGTTTTGGCTAGACGAGGGCATATCGATTAGTGATCTGGCGAGTAGTATCGGGGATATTTTTGTGAGACCAATTGAGTTGACCCCTGGTGAAGAGCAAGTCTTCACTGCGCCGACGCTTAATGGTGATCAGCCGGTTCGGGTGACAACTGTTCAGCCTGGCTTGGAGCTGACTAAATTGCACGCTAGTGTCTGCGATTTGCTAGATAATCTAGGTGCTCGTTATGAGAAACCAGAGTATATCCGAGATGGTTGGCGTCCGCATGTCACCCATCAGGATGGCGAGATAGTAGATAGGCGAGGATATGTATCGGATAGTTTATATATCGTCACGGCCGAAAGACCAGAATATGGAAGTACTAGGTCTGTAATTAGCAAGATTACGCTGAATAAACCATAATTTTAACTATATTTTACCGTCCCACTCATCTAGAAATCTCTGCTGGAAATCACGTAGATATGCTTCGCGGTCTGTGGCTATAATTTTGGCCGTATCGGTATTGAGTAGATCTTTTAGTTTGTAGAGTTTTTCGTCGAAATGATGGAGTGTGGAGCTATTGGAGTTTATGTAGTCGTCTCGACTGATAATCTCATGACTAGTGTGTTCGGGATTGTAGAGCGGGCGTGCGCGACTACCGCCATAGGCAAAGGCTCTGGCGACGCCTATTGCACCTAGGGCATCTAATCTATCGGCATCTTGTACTATTTGAAATTCGATTGATTCTGTCGATTTATCTTTGTCCTCACCAATTGATTTGCTATACGACATGTTGGTGATTATGTGTAGGACGTGTTTTGCTATTTGCTGATTGACGTTTTGCTCTTCGAGAAAGTCCCTGGCTATGGTGTAGTCGTCGTCTTCGGTGCCCAGAACTTTGCGATCACCTACATCGTGCAGCAGGCAAGCTAGCTCTATGACGACGGTGTCGCCACCTTCCTGTGCCTGTAGGGTTTGCGCGGTATTACGAACGCGCACGGCATGCCACCAGTCGTGACCAGTGCCTTCTCCTTGTAGACGATCTTTGACGAATTCTTCTGTTTGCGTGATGATGTGGTGTTTTTCCATAACTCTAACTTTGCCGGTCGCCAGTATCTTTATTTTGTCCGGAGCGCAGCAGGCGATTCGTATTGGCTTGGTTGATCCACTCTGGCTCGGCGTATTGCAGTGAGTAGCGTAGGTTTTCGCCGGCATCGGCGAATTGAGGGCGCTCTACTAGGTCGCGCATGATACGTCTACCGATACAGGTAGCCAGTGGAGTCGGTACTTCGTAGGCTAGGTCTGAGACGTCGTGTAGCTGATGACTGCCGGCGTAGATACCTTCTAGTAATATGACAGGTGCGCTTTCGATAACGCCAGATATTTCCGGTTCTTCGCTCGTGAAATCAAATCGCCTAGCGTGAATCGGTCCGCCGTCTCGCAGCCTAGCTATATCAAGCCTCAGTGCTGCTAAATCGTAGACAGTTGGACTGTCCCAATTGACCCATTTTTCACCTTTGTTTAGGTAGGTTAGTAGGGCTTTGCCACGGTGATAATCGTCGGTTGATAGAGTGATAGGTGATATACCCATCTGTTCTAGTTGTTGTTTGACCTCGCGTACCAGAGTTGATTTGCCGGAGCCCGAGCGACCAGATATACGCACTACGGTGGTGGTTGCTAGTTTTTGATGTTCGGCGATGTCGCCTAGAATCATTTCGGCTGTTAAATCACTCTCGGGCAGCGATAATTCTGAGCCGTGAGCACGGCGGTATCCGTCATAAGCGCGCCACTCGTTGTCAGCTACGGGGCTACCAGTTATGTTGGCGAAATTAAAGTGCAGTCGGTATTTATCCAAGAAACGTGCCCAAGCTTTTGGATCTTCGCTTTCGGCGTGTACATAGCCATCGTCAAAAAAATCAATTATTACACTCTCGACAGGCTCGGCACGGAGCTTGCGGACGGCTGGTCGACCTAACGCCCGGTAGAATTTATATGTATTGGCGTCGACATCGGCTTCGATCTCTATTCTGTCTATGCCAATGTCGGTCATGACGCCGGCGCTTTTGAGGGTAGCCTTGTATTTAGGTTCGCCGTTTTTGAGCGTTTCGCGAATACGCAAGCTATATTCCTCGCTAGGGTAGCTGAGATAGATTTGCTCAATAGGTACGGCTATCTTGCGAAAAGCGTCTAGCGCCTGAATAGAGATAGGCAGGAATTTTTGTTCTATTTCGTGTGGTATTTGCTCAAAATCTTTCGCGTCTGGTATTTTTTCACCCATAGCATATCCTCGCTTACATTTATTATAACAGATGACAATCTGAGTATATAGTGATAATATACATATGTATACAAAGTATAATTTGACTCAAAAATATTTGACATGAATACCGACGGAACTACTATAAAACACACGATTCAAAAACATATTTTGAGTGTTTTGCTGCATAGCCAAGTGGCACGTTTTCGTGACATGCGTCCACCTAGGACTGATACCAATCTATATAGTTATCACTTGACCCAGCTGGTCAAATCAGGCTATGTCACCAAAATAGACGGTGGCTACACGCTGGATACCAAAGGTTTGCAATACGTTGATAGGCTGAATGCTGATAAATTATTTGTGCGTGCTCAGCCCAAGATTGTGACGATGCTCGTCATCCAAAATGGCTATGGCGATGTAATAATGTATCAGAAACTTCGCCAGCCTTTTATAAATTTATGGACCTTGCCGCTGGGTAAGGTTCACGATGATGACGAGTCGACTGCGGTCGCAGCGCAGCGTGAAATTGATGAAAAAATTGGCGGACTTGATGTCGATATTCGACATGCTGGCGACTGTTATATTCGGGTTCGCAGCGGAGGTGAGATGGTTAGCACTATGCTCGTTCATGTTTTTTATGGCGCAGTTGAGAGTGCGAAATTAGCCGGTCATTTGCATTGGGTGAAACTCCGCGACCTTGATAGTTACGATATGGCTCCCGGTGTCAGTGAAGTCATCGCCCGGACGCTTTTTCGTGATCCGTTTTTCTTTGAAGAGTTTTAATGGCTAGCTTATGTAAATACCACTACGCCTGAGCTAGGTTTTGGGTGTTAAGATAAATACATGAAGATTATCGTTGCCTCTCAAAATCCAGTCAAACTAAACGCCACTACCGAAGCTTTTCAAAAAATGTGGCCAGGCGAGGAGCTGGTAGTCGAAGGCGTGTCGGTTGAATCCGAAGTCAGCGATCAGCCTATGACCGATGCCGAAACTTATAATGGGGCATTTAATCGAGCCCGCAATACCCAGGTGGCTGAGCCTGATGCTGATTATTGGGTTGGATTAGAGGGCGGAGTCGACGATAGCGACCATGGCATGGAAGCTTTTGCTTGGATGGTTGTTCGTGGCAAAGACGGTCGAATTGGCAAAGGTCGGACTGGTTCGTTCTTTTTGCCAGATGAAATAGCGGAGCTAGTACGTGGCGGCAAAGAATTGGGCGAAGCGGACGATATCGTTTTTAAACAGACCAATTCCAAACAAGCTGGCGGAGCTGTCGGGCTACTGACATCAGGCGTGATTGGACGAGCTGATTATTACGAACAAGCTATGATTTTTGCCCTAATACCACACAAAAACCCTGATTTTTACCCTATTGAGCGGTAGTTTCTAGCTGACCGCGTACCCAGCCGTCAATCGGGCCGGCACCCATGCAGAGTACTAGTGATCCACGCTGGCGCGCAGCTTCGATATTTTGCCATAGTTCATCGTCTAGCTCGGAAATATGTAGGCTAGTGTGCTGGATGTTTTTGGTCAAATCGTCTGGGGTCAGTATCGCTAGATTTGGATCTTCGCGGGTCTGGTAGGTCGGTATCCAGTATAGTTCGCTAGCGCCGGCAAAAACTTCGGTCGTATAGCCGCTGGCCACCTCGTGCTGGCGGACGTTCTGGTGTGGCTGATAGACGACCGTCACGTCGCTTGATAGTTCACGGGCTAGGGCGATAGTGGCTTGAATCTCGCGTGGGTGCACAGCGTAGTCGGTATATAGATTGTCGGCTAGTTTTTCGAATCGCCTCCCCGCCCCTGGAAATTGATTGATTGCCCCGATGACATCACTATCTATACCAAGTCGCTCCATGACTTTAACTACTAAGCTGGCATTACGCCTAATATGCTCGCCCGGTAGCTTGATATCGGCGACGTCTTGATCACCAAGCACCCAAGAGGTGGGCGAATCAACGCTCAGCGTGTCGGCCTCGCTCTGCCACAATATGCCACCCTCACTCTGGGCTAGGAATTGACGAAAGGCCTCGTTGTAGTCACCTATGGTGGGGTAAGTGTCAGGGTGGTCGTAGCTGAGTGATGGTATGACGGCTAGATATGGGTTGAAATGCAGGAGATTGCGGTCGTATTCGTCGCATTCGTAGATAAAATATTCGCTTACTGGGTCGAATTGACCGCTAGGTCCGAAGCTGATCGTTGTACCGACAGAATAGCTCACCGGAATGTTTAGTTGCTGGAATACCCAGACTAGCATTGATGTGGTGGTTGTCTTGCCGTGCGTGCCAGCGACAGCGATGAGTTTGAGATGTTTGTCGTCGATGATATGCGCTAGTAGCTCGTCGCGTTTGCTGGTTTTGATGCCTAATTGCTGAGCTAGTACTAATTCTGGGTGGTCTGACGGCAGGGCGGATGTGTAGACGAACCAATCAATAGGTGTCTGGCTGTGTATTTCGCGCAAATACTTGCCTGTCTGGTCGAGGTTAACGGCGACGCCACGTTCGGCTAGTTCCTGGGTGGTGAGGCTCTCGGAGCGGTCTGAGCCGGCTACGTTATATCCGGCATCGAGCGCAATTTCGGCCAGAGGCCCTAGTCCGACGCCGCCGATACCGCAGAAATAAATATTCATATGCTTATAGTATAACTTACAGCTCGGCGGCGTGGTATACTATCAGTAGTAATCGGTGGGAAACGTGGATAGGAAAAAAGCGAGATTTACTCTTAAACGACTACGATACGTCAAAACATGGCAACTAGTTTTGATTTTGATTTTGTTTGGATTTATATCGGCGACTTTTCTCAGGCTCAATAATATCGGTATGGATCAGCGTCGCCAGGCTGTTTTGCAGAGTGACAAGACTTCTGATCAGCAGGCTATCAAAGCACGACTATATGATTTGCAACGCTTCGTGACGTCTCATATGAATACTGATATGGGTTCGGTATTTTTGGAGGGTTCGTATAATCGTGCCGCTCAGGGGGCGTGGGATAGCGCTAGCGGCAAGAGCGCTCACGGTAACATCTATAAAAAAGCCCAAGAGGTATGTGCGCCGCGATTTACTCACTATTCTACGGCTTATTTGCAGTGTACGATGAGCTATTTGGAGCAATATGCCCCAGCCGAAGATCCCGGAGCTGGATTTCATATGCCACTAAAAGATGCCTATACGTTTAGTTATGTGTCACCGCTATGGTCGCCTGACTTTGCAGGATTTTCACTACTAATCTGCTTAATTATTGTGTTTATTATAATAGCTAGATTAACAGGGGTAGCTATCTTAAAGATGGTCATAAAAAGGCGGAGTAGTGGTGTTTAGGTGTTGACACCTGGGCTAAGTCGATATAATCTGATTACTGTATAGTATTAATGGAGGTATAAGACCAAATGGCTTACAAACATACCAATTCAAAGGGTGTAACATACTATCTACATAAGACAGAGGTAACTCTTCGTGGTGGTAAACCACAGACTATTTACTTCTTCGCAAAGGTAGAGAAGAACGCTAAAGGTACTCCAACCGATCTTCCAGAAGATCGCGTTGTCAAGGAAAACCCACGCAACGGTTTCCTAACCATTTCTAAGAAGAAATAGTAAATACTTATAGTATTTCTAGGCCGCTCCCACTTGGGGGCGGTTTGGTTTTGGAAGATTTTACATATAACTGTGGATAAATCGTTGCGAATTGATTTTGATAGGTGCTACACTGTAAGTACAAACAAACAGGTGCCAAAACTCCGTAGCTCAGGCTACGGAGTTTTGTTGTTTGACAGTTTTAACTATAAGCAGTAATATATAAGAGTAAACAATATATCTCCGGTGGATCGTAGATATGAAACAAACAATCAGAAATATACTCAAAAACATCAATATTAGACCGCTGTTTTTTGCCGCTATTATGGTACTATCTTTGACGTTGTCGCCTCTGACTGTTTTGGCTGCGCCGGGCGATTTAACTGATTGGCATCAGGTAGGAACGGCTGGTTTTTCGGCGTCCAAGGCCGAATTTCCTGATTTTCAGTTTGACGGAGATACGCCCTATATAGCCTATGCTGACCTCAATAAATCTGGCAAGGCTACGGTTATGCAATATACCAGCGGCTCATGGAGTAACCTAGGTAGTACGGGATTCACGGCAGCCAAAGCGTTGCATGTATCGCTGGCATTTAGCAATGATGTGCCATACGTCGCTTATACTGATCAATCTGTCAGCGACAAAGCTAGTGTGATGCGATATGTGGGTGGTTCGTGGGAAAATGTCGGTAGTGTTGGTTTTACGGCCGGTAGCGCTGGCTATGTATCGCTGGCTTTTGACGGAAATACGCCGTATGTGGCCTACATTGATGGTAATCAGGGCGGCAAATTATCTGTAATGAGATATACAGCGGGATCATGGCAACTAGTCGGCTCAGCAGGGGTATCGCGTGACGTTATAGAGGCGCCTTCATTGAAATTTATGGGCGGTGAGCCATACGTTGCCTATGTTGACGGTTATAATGGCGACAAAGCTGTGACGGTGCAAAAATTCACGGGCTCGGCCTGGGAAAATGTCGGTAGCGTAGGGTTTACCAACAATCAAGCTGCTTATCCGGATTTAGTAGTTGATAACGATACTTTGTATGTGGCCTATACTGATGGCGGCAAGGGCAACAAGGCTTCGGTCATGAAATTTAATGGTACATCTTGGGCCTCGCTAGGCTCGCTTGGGTTTACTTCGGATATTGCTTACAACCCTAGCCTGGCATTCGACGAAGGCACACCGTACGTGGTATTTACCGATGTAGTTACCAAGCTATCCAAGGCTACAGCTATGAAATACAACGGTACTAGCTGGTCGATAGTTGGTACTAGTGGTTTTACCAAGAGCCGCGCCGATAATCCACACCTAGCGATTCATGAAGGTACGCCATATGTGGCCTATACCGATAGTGACAAGGGTGATAAGGCTTCGGTGATGAAATTCGGCACATTAGACGAACTAACACGCAAAGTTGATCTAGCGAATGCCGTTGATGGCGACAAGATTGTGCTTGGTACCGAGCGAGGTACGGATATCACGTGTTCTAGCTCGGTTACAGAATCAAGCCTAGACGATGATGACGCTGATTTTGAATATCTGTCGGGACTAGTAGATTTTTGTTTCACTACGAGCGAGCTAGACAATATCGTCACGCTTGATGTTGTGACATCGCTAGACCCTAGTGATGTGCAGCTACGCAAATATGCTGGTGGGACTTATGGCGAGGTTGCTGGTGCCACTATCACCAGCACAGTTATCGATGGGCAGCCTGGGCTACACGTAGAGTATACGGTGCGTGATAACGGTCCACTTGATACCGATCCGACGGTCGGCGTGATTGCCGATCCAGTAGGTCTAGCTTCGGCTTATGTGGCACCACCCGTCACGCCACCCGGTGGAGGAGGTTCATCGACCGGTGGCGGTCGGCCTAGTGTGCCAAATACGGGTCTAGAAATGAATGGACAGACGATTCTGTCGCTTGGTTTGACTTTGTTCGGTGGGGTGCTCATAACACTCGGGGTACGATTGTACCGTCGCTGGCTCTGAAATGTCTTTGATTGTTCGTGGACCCAAGTATCGCAAGCGTGTACTGGCGGTTATCATACCTATATTTGTTATTGCGACTTTATTGATATTTATAGGAGTGCGGGGATTACTTAATCATCACGAGACCGTCGATACTGGCCCCGTGAATATACCAGCCAAGCCAATTACTGTGTCTACTGACACGCCCAGTGAGACTAAACCGAAGGATACTTGCGATAAATATGGAGTCAAGGCTGGGTTGCCCGAGAGCATTCGTATACCAGCAATCAATACGGGGGGTTGTTTGCAACAGGTCGGGATTGATCAGCACGGAGCTATG
>CAZJFK010000017.1:0-1551 GCA_964545515.1 uncultured Candidatus Saccharibacteria bacterium
AGTCGCTTACCACCAACTGGCAAGTGGTGGCTCAGAGTGTAATATAGTCCGCTAGCTAGCGCGCCGGCTTTGCGTTTATCTAGCCATTTGATGGCTTTTGGCACCGGGCTAGCTAGTATGACTTTATCGCTATATAGGCTGGAATCTTGTTTGAGGGCTTCGGCAACTACTAGGCTCCCCATGGAGTGACCTAGGAGTACGGGTTTGTCGTGGGTGTCGAGCAGCGTAGTCAGGGCGTTGATACTCGCTCCTAGTTCGGCTAGGGTCTGGTGGCTATGCGGCAGTGGGCTGATACCAAATCCGGGCAAATCTGGCACGATTAAGTGGTAGTTTTTGAGTAAAGGCACTAGGTATTGAAATCCATCGTGCGAGCCCGTAAAACCATGGACAAGTATAATCGTCTGTTTTTTTTCGGGATTGTGTTCCCAATAGACAATCTTTTTTTTGCGACCAAAGAAGATTTCGTTTTGCATTACTATAGTATAGCTTAAATTGAAAAGCTCCGCAGGTGTCTGCGGAGCAGGGGGTGATACTTAGGCGAGACCCATGTCGGCTAGGGTCCACTTGTCAGCCAGGTGTTCCTCATCCAGGATTTCTCGTGCCTCGCGGTCTAGCCTAACTAGCCTCTCCTCGCGAAACTTGCGCTCAGATCGGCTACGACGGATCCCATTGACGGCGAGCATGCCGGCGTACAGTGCACCGGCGGCTTTGGTGATTTTCCATCCGTTCATCGAACTACCTCTCTAATAGGAGTGGAATACTACGAGATGTGTATCAAGTATCATCACAACGTGAAATGACCCACACTTACCGGGTGGCAAGTAGTACATTTACATTATATCATATTTACTGAAATATTTCAACTAAGACTCGGTAGGGGCGAGATTGTTTGCCTTGATGGCATCGAGTAATTTGGGGCGATCAAAACCTAGAACTAAACTACCGGCGACATCGGTGACGGGTACGCCGCCATAGGTTCCGTTGCTTTTTTCCATTAGTTCTTTGTAGGCTTCTTTGTCTTCTTCTATGTCTTTTTTCTGGTAAGCGACGCCTAGCTTATCGAGCCACTGCATTTCGGTGTGACAAAAAGCACACCAGCTGGTGGTGTATATTGTTACTTTTGCTGAATCTGAATCACTCATTATATCCCCTTACTATGTTTTAATGGTATATAAAATATAGCGTCTTTGCAAGGCTTTATAACCGCCTGATAACTCTGCGTAGGTATGCGCCGCGTTTATGCGATGATAGACTTTCGTAGCGCTCCATAATTTGATTTAGCCTGTTTGGTGAGCCGAGGAATTTGCCGAATTTGACGGCCATATCATGGCGCACTAGATAGCCAGCTCGGTCGTCGATATCTGAAAAATAGGCTTCGGCCAGTTGATGTGCGGGTACTCCGGCGCCATCGGCTAGCGTACCTAGGAATCGGCGTTCTTGTTTGTAAATTAGTTTGTCACCCTGCCCTGGTGTGCGGTTGTCGGGATTGATAATGTGCGGCTCGGACAATGGCGCAAATGCCGATACTGTCGAATGTTCTACGAATGCTTC
>CAZJFK010000017.1:1561-16867 GCA_964545515.1 uncultured Candidatus Saccharibacteria bacterium
AGATTTTCATGAACGATTGTTTGACAGAAATTATCATTAAGATGGTGAAAATTAATTCTGTCAGTGTATTGATTGGCTAGCGATATTTTACCTAGACCGCCTTTTTCACCTGGGTTATAGATACCATTTGCACCTTGCCCGCCTGTTTCAAACGAATCCATACCTGCGAGTGTGGTATTGCAAATCGCGCGGTGAATGATACCCATGGACTCATTAGGGAAAAACTGAGCTTTGATGAGTTTATCGGCTGCCCCTAGGGATAAGTTTTTTAGATTAGCGCTGTCGCGGTATAGCGCATCAGTGAATGCTTGTGTTCGATTGGCATTCCAGCTGGTAAATTTGGCCAAATCATCGATATCAGCTATCGCCAACCATTTGATGATGCGACCTATTTCGGCGTCTATTGGGTTATGGAGCACTTGGTTGAGATCGCCGAGGGCTGCGCTGTCATTGTAATAAAAATACCCGTTAATATTACGGGTATTGCTGCGGTCAGTTTCGTTTAGGGCTCGTGATAGTTTGAGGCTGTAATAGCCGAGCCGTTCGATTGTCGTGCCTGGCACGCCGCTATTGTCTATACGGTCACGGTCAAAGAGACCACGCACTAATCTGTGTTGAGCTAGGAAGTTAGCAGTATGCGTACCTTCTGTTCTCATGATTAAGTACATAATACAACGTTTAGTATTTGGTGACAATTAATCTTTGGGCTTGCTGGTCAAATACCACCCGCGGTCGACACCCTGATAGACACTTATTTCGGTACCTGGATTTTGTAGCATGATAATATCGGCAGCACGTTCGGCGGCTAGCTGCGACGGATAGCGGCGCTTGTCGGCGTCGTTATTGTTAAATACAAATCGGGTATGGTGCTGGGGTTTTTGACGCCTAGGCATATATTTATTGTAATACACCACGCATGCATGAGTGTTATATATTAATCATATATGGCAATGTCTTGAAGTTTGTATTTGTATCTGTTAAAATAGATACCGTATGAGCGCCAAACGCGCAAAAAAAGATGACGATAAGCCTGCGGCCACATCGCCAAGTGCTAAGTCTGGTGAATCATCATCAGTAATTTTAATAATGACAGCAGCGGATACTACTTGGCGAATGTTTATACCTACGCTCGGTGGAACTTACGCGGGCTTGTGGCTTGATGGTCGCATGGACACCGCTCCGTGGTTTGGTATCGGTGGCTTGCTACTTGGTATAGCTATCACCGCTGTGCTTGTCCGCAATCAATACAAGAAAGTAGATGGAACTAATGCTTAACCAATTTGCCAGTAGCGAAATTGATATTCATGTCGGAGCACAGGAGCTGTTTCAGATTGGCGGTATGCCAATTACCAATTCCGAGATGACTGGTTTTGTGAGCTTAGTGTTACTACTTGGCGTGTCGTTTTATGTGGTCTGGATGCTGAAACGCGGCCGCTACAATCGCTTCGTCGGCTTAGCACAGTGGGCATTTGAGGGCATGCTAGGACAGATTGATAGTGCTATCCCGGACAAAAAGTTAGCTCGCAAAATCACGCCTATGGCGCTGACGATTTTCTTTTTCATGCTATTTGCTTATTCTATGAGCGTGCTACCGGGTCTGGAATCCGTTACCGTGAATCATACCCCTGTTCTGCGTTCGCTGGCGGCTGATTTGAATTTCACCTTTGCTGTGGCGATTATCGTATTTATCATGGTGCAATATTACGCTATCAAGGTGCACGGGCCTATTGGTAATCTCTGGCGTTACTTGCGCAATCCGTTCAAGGACCCAATTGGTTCGTTTGAGGGAGCACTGGAGCTAATAGGTGAATTTTCGCGTTATATGGCACTTAGTGTCCGAATGTTTGGTAACTGTTTTGCTGGTGAGATTTTGTTGATTATTGTCGGTGTGCTTACTAGTTATGCCGCTGTCGTGGCCCTACCGTTCTTTATGCTGTTTGAGCTATTTATCGGATTTATTCAGGCTTACGTGTTCTTTATCCTAGCTGTTATCTTTACCGCTCTAGCTACCGAGAAACACGGTGGTCACGCAGAGCAACTTACTTCTACCGATCACTCACCTACTGATGGCGCTAATTCAAAGGCCGTCGCTTAGGAGATGATGTTATATAATATGAGTAATAATTTAAAGGAGAAAATTAAATGAATGAATTGGCATTTGTATTAGCTTATGCTCTACCAGCATTAGGCGCAGCAGCGGGTATTGGTGTAATCGGTGGTGGCGCACTTAACGCTTTTGGCCGTAACCCAGAACAGCTTGGCCCAATCCGTACACTTATGATCACCGCCATCGTCTTTTGTGACTCTTTGGCCATCATCGGTATCGTCGTAGCCTTTATCGCAAAAGCAGTCGCGTAGGTTGGAGCTAGGAGTTTTCATGACGACAACACTATCAATTTTTGCAGCCGGAAGCTTAGGAGATATATTTACCTCTCTGGGTATTGATGGCAAGATGCTACTTTTTCAGGGTTTAGCCTTTCTGATTTTAGTGTTCGTTATGGGCAAATGGGTTTTCCCAATTCTTCTTAAAACAGTCGATCAGCGTCAAGAAGCCATTGAGGCTGGCGCCAAAGCCGCCGAGGCTGCCGAAAAGAAAGCTGCCGAAGCCCAAGAAGAAGTCGCTAAACTACTCAAACAGGCTCGTGCCGAGGCCAAGGATATCGTTGCTACCGCCAAAGATGAGGCCGTAGCTATGGTTGCCGACAGCGAGGCCAAGGCCAAGACTCGTGCCGAAAAAATCGTCAAAGATGCTCACGAACAGCTTGAAAAAGACGTTATCGCCGCTCGTAAAGCGCTTCATAACGACACAATTGAGCTTGTTGCCCTAGCGACCGAAAAGGTCGTGGGTAAGGTAGTGAACGAATCTGTCGATTACAAGATTATTGCCGAGGCAGTTAAGGATAAAGCCTAGGCTATGAGTAGTGGTATCCCGAGGCGCAAACTTGCCCTATACGTCACCGAGCAGCTGCTGGCTGGTCATAACGTAACCAAAGAACTGGCCGCTTATTTGCTCGACGAGCATCGTACACGTGAAGCGAATTTAATTGTACGCGATGTCAAAGTAGCGCTGGCCGACCGTGGTGTGCTATTTGCCGACATCGACTCGGCATCTGCGCTGAGCGAACAGTCGCGTGCGGCGATTGCTGATTTTCTAAAACATGCAACGGGCGCCAAGGAAGTTCACTTGGACGAATCTGTCGATGCCAACTTAATCGGCGGCGTTCGTATTGAGACACCGGACAAGCGCTTGGATACTACACTTCGCAACAGGCTAAATCAATTAACATCAAGCAAGATATAAGGATTAAAATATGGCAGAATTATCAGTATCAGATTTAAGTAAGGAACTACGTGAGGCGATTTCGGCACTCGAAGTATCGGGCGACCTCGAAAGCGTCGGTATTGTTACCCGTGTTGGTGACGGTGTAGCTTGGGTATACGGGCTCCGTAGCGCAGGGTTTAGTGAAGTCCTGCTTATCGAAACTCCCGAGGGTACGGCTGAGGCTTTTGCCCTAAACCTCAACGAAGACGAAATTGGTGCAGTGTTACTTGGCGGTGAGGAGCTTGTTTCGGCTGGTGCTAAGGTAACTCTAAAAGGTACCGTGCTTGATGTACCTGTTGGCGAAGAACTTCTTGGTCGCGTGGTTGATCCACTCGGTAACGCTCTCGATGGCGGCGCCCCAATCAAGACCAAGCAACGTGGTTTAGTAGAGCGCGAAGCGATCGGTGTACTTGGCCGTAAGCACGTCCACGAGCCAATGATGACTGGTATTATGGCAATCGACTCGATGTTCCCAATTGGTCGTGGCCAGCGTGAGCTTATCATTGGTGACCGTCAGACCGGTAAAACAGCCGTAGCGATTGACACTATGATCAACCAAGGTCGCCAAAAAACTGGTGTGGTTAATATCTATGTAGCTATCGGTCAGAAGCTTTCCAAGATTGCTCGCCTAGTTGAGCGCCTCAAAGAAGAAGGCGTAATGGATCAGACTATTATCGTAGCTACTGGTCCGAGTGACCCGGCTTCACTACTGTATTTAGCGCCATATGCTGCGACTGCGATGGGTGAATATTTCCGTGACAACAAAAAACACGCACTTATCATCTATGATGACCTTACCAAGCATGCTGTGGCTTATCGCCAGATGTCGCTACTTCTTCGTCGTCCACCAGGGCGCGAGGCTTTTCCTGGTGATGTGTTTTATCTACACTCTCGCCTATTGGAGCGCTCGGCTAAATTATCCGACAAACTTGGCGCTGGTTCACTTACGGCCTTGCCAATTATCGAGACCCAGGCTGGTGACATCTCGGCTTATATTCCGACTAACGTGATTTCGATTACTGACGGTCAGATTTTCATGGAAACTGACCTATTTAACCAAGGTATTCGCCCGGCTATCTCGGCGGGTCTCTCTGTGAGTCGTGTTGGTGGTGATGCGCAGACCAAGACCGTTAAATCAGTCGGTTCACATCTCAAACTCGGCCTCAGCCAGTTCCGCGAGCTTGCAAGCTTCGCTCAGTTTGGTAGTGACCTCGACGAAGCTACCAAGAACCAGATCGAACGCGGTCAGCGCTTGACTGAGCTACTCAAACAACCTCAGTATTCACCGATGGGTGTTTGGGAACAAACTGCAAGTATCTATGCCGTAAATAGCAGCGCGTTTGACTCTGTGCCAGTGGCCAAGATTCAAGATGCCAAGACAGCGCTACTAACTAAACTTTGGGCTGATCACAAAAAGGACATGCAGGAACTCAATAAAGGTGATGAAAAGATTACTGATGATAGTAAGGTCGCTAAATTAATCGAAAAAGTTGCAAAATCAGCTGCGAAAGGTTTTGAGGGATAATTGATGGCCTCTGGCGAATTTATTCACCATAATTGGGGAGCTCCTGTTCATTTCGAAGATGACGAGCAGGATTATTCGGCCGAAGAATTTCACGAAGAGAACTCTATTCGTAATTACTATAACCAGGTTCGCGGGGATTATAGTCCTGAAGTGGCAGATGTTGGTCAAACTTTGGCTGATCGCCAAGCGACGCGCGCGATACTCAAAAAGGCTCTGGACACACTTGTCGACGAAACTGTCAAAACTCCATGGGAGCAGCAGCGTGGTGCTGCTAGCGAGGACCTAGAAATTACTAGTGAGGAGTCTAGCGATGCCTAGTACTCGTGCGCTTAAAACTCGTATTCGCTCGGTCAAAAGTACCAAGCAAATCACCAAGGCTATGCAGCTCGTGGCAGCTAGCAAGATGCGTAAAGCTCAGGATATCGATAAAGCCTCAGCTCCATACACCAAGGCCGCTAGCGAGATTTTGACCTATCTTTCGGGTCAGGGTGAGACTAATCGACATCCATTATTTAGGGTCGCCGAAAAAGTTAAAGGTCGTTTACTGATAGTAATTGCTACCGATAAGGGCCTGGCTGGTGCTTATGACGCAAATGTCCTGAAGCTCTATTCACGTCAATTACTTGACGATGATGCTGCTGGTGTAAAAAACGAAACTATCGCTATTGGCCGCCGTGCCAGCAGGTTTGTATCACGTGTCAAAGACGTTGATGTCGTAGCTGCTTATCAGGATTTACCCGATGACCCAGCTGGCAATCAGTTGCGAGCTATCGTCGACGCAGCTGTCGAAGCATTTCGTAATGAAGAAGTCGATGCCGTCGATATCGTATATACGCAGTTTATTTCGAGCATTAATCAGCAGGCTACCGTACAGCGTATTTTACCAGCCGGTTTTACCGAGACAGAGGTCAGTGAATCAATTCGCTCGGCTGAATTTGAGCCAAGTGCCGAAGAAGTGCTTGACGCCGTAGCTTACCGTTTGGTTGAAGCTCAGGTGTATCATGCACTACTAACTTCCCGTGCTAGTGAGTACGTGATGCGTATGATGGCTATGAAAAACGCCACCGATAACGCCACCGATTTGATTGATGATTTGACGCTCGAAATGAACAAAGCCCGCCAGAGCGCAATTACCCAAGAACTTGCTGAAATCAGCGGCGGCGTAGAGGCAATGAAATGATAGAACTCAGAAAGATAAGGAGAAAATAATGGTCAAGACAAGCAAGAAAGAACTAAAAGACGGCAAAGTCATTGCTGTCGTCGGCGTGGTTGTTGACGTTGAGTTCGGTGAGGACGCTCAGCTGCCGGCGATTTATCATGCCCTTAAAGTCAAGCAAGACGATCGCGTGATTACTCTCGAGGTTGCTCAGCACCTTGATGAGCACACCGTGCGTGCGATTGCACTATCGACAACTGATGGTTTGCAGCGCGGCCAGGCCGTAGCCAATACTGGTGCTCCGATTAGTGTACCAGTTGGTGATGCTACTCAGGGTCGTATGTTTAATGTCGTTGGTGAGCCGATTGACGAAAAACCAATGCCCAAAAATGTCACTTTTGCTCCAATTCACAAGGCTCCGCCTGCTCTAACCGAGCAGTCTAACAAGGCCGAAATTCTAGAAACTGGACTAAAAGTCGTTGACCTAATCGCTCCACTTACCAAGGGTGGTAAAGCTGGTCTGTTTGCCGGAGCTGGTGTGGGTAAAACCGTGCTGATTCAGGAGCTGATCTTTAATATCGCCAAATTCCATTCAGGCAATTCAGTATTTGCTGGTGTTGGTGAGCGTACTCGTGAGGGTAATGACCTGTACTACGAGATGGAAGAAGCCGGCGTGTTGCCGCAAACAGCACTTGTCTTTGGTCAGATGAATGAACCACCAGGAGCACGTTTGCGTGTAGCACTTAGTGGTCTGGCGATTGCCGAATCATTCCGCGATGAGGGCAAGGACGTGTTGCTATTTATCGACAATATCTTTCGTTATACTCAGGCGGGTGCCGAGGTATCTGCCCTACTTGGTCGTCTACCTAGCGCTGTGGGTTATCAGCCTAACTTGCAGCAAGAAATGGGTATGCTCCAAGAGCGTATTACTAGTACCAAAAAGGGTTCAATCACCTCTGTACAGGCTGTCTATGTGCCAGCTGACGACTTGACTGACCCAGCTCCGGCTACTACCTTTGCCCACCTGGATGCAACTATCGTGATGAATCGTGCTCTAACTGAAATCGGTATCTACCCTGCTGTTGACGTGCTGGATAGCACCAGTAACTCGCTTGACCCAGAGATTGTCGGTGAGGAACATTACCGCGTGGCTCGTGAAGTACAGCGTACTATGCAGGAATACAAAGATTTGCAGGATATTATCGCTATTCTTGGTATGGAAGAGCTTTCTGACGAACAAAAAGCCACAGTTAACCGCGCTCGCCGTTTGCAGCGATTCTTTGCCCAGCCATTCCACGTGGCCGAGCAGTTTACCGGCAATAAGGGTGTTTATGCCAAACTCGAAGACACCATCAAAGATGCCGCTGATATCCTAGCTGGCAAATACGATGGCAAGCCCGAGAGTTGGTTCTATATGGCACCAGGTCCACTAAGCGAAAAGAAGGATTAATCTTTTCATGAAACTCCAATTAGTTACATTACTAGGAGTCAAGGTTGACGCTGATGTTTATGAGGTGATTTTGCCAACTGCGGCTGGCGAAATTGCTGTTTTTCCGGGACATGAATCTGTCGTAAGCGTGGCCGTGCCAGGTGCCATTGCTGTACGCCACGCCAAGGGCGACCCTGATAGTAAGCTGGAATATTTTGCGATATCGGGCGGTGTAATCGAAATCAATCAAGACGAAGTCAAGGTGCTCGTCGACGAGGCTGATAGCGGTGAAGATATCATTGAAGCCGAGAGCAAGGCGGCTCTTGAGCGCGCTATGAAACTACGTGATAGCGCCAAAGATCAAGTTGAGCTCGAAAAAGCCAATCAATTGGTTGATCGTCACGCCGTACGCTTGAAAGTTGCGGATCTTCGCCGACGTCATCGTCGCTAGGTATTTGCCGCTTTACTTCTTGACTGACTAGTGTATAATAATTTTGATATTTAAACTGCATATATGGAAAAACCTACTGTAAATCGTCTGAATTTTGATGGCGCATCTGGCCATTATGGCCCATCTGCCGAGGACAATGCTGCAATTGACGGTATAGTCGCTGATCTAGAATCCGGCGAGTTATTGGTAGAATCCGATGGCGTCATGCCTTATCGTTGCATCGATGATCGCTATGACATAATGGATCGCAATGGCCCACGGGCTGCTGGCGGTACGCTATCGATATTTGCAGGCGATGATTTGACTAATAGACACTACACTAGCGAAGATACTAGTGTCGTTGGTGGCTATCTTAATGCCGCTACTAGTATTGCCGACAAAGGTTTCAAGATCGGCGCTCATTCTGGGCCATGTGATGACCCATTAGGTTCTGGTTGCGCTGCGTCAGATAGCTTGGCCGGTATTTACGGTACAATCACTTCTCATCCAGACGTCGTCAAAAAATATGCCGAAATTGTGCTCGGTGATGGTGGCGTGAGTGAGGATGTCGAGCAGATGATTATCAATAACGCTCGACAGCGTGTTGTATTTTCGAATGGCAAGAGCATTCTCGACGCTATGCGCGATACTCCTGGCGCGGAGCTAGAAGATTTTCGGGGTCCGCATTTTGTTACTCTTTCGGTTATTAATTGGCGTGATGGGACTACTGTCTCTAAGAGCAAAATAATTGAAAAATACGGCGATAATGTCGGTACTTTTTGTGTTGATGCGTGGGCGCTGGTAGAGGCCGCGAGTCAAGCTGCGACTACGCCAGAGGCTATTAGGCGCATGCTTGTGGGTCTAATCTATTTCAATATCGCAGGTCTATTGGCACTTGCACGTGATGGTTCGCCGCTTGTTATTGTGAAATAACTTGCTTATGGTATTATATTAAAGTAAATCATTTAATATGAGTGAACCCAGTAAAAAATCACGAGCCTGGATGCTAGTTATCTTGGTAGCCGTAGTGGTCTTGCCTATTATAGCTATTTTTGCGGTAGTTATGTCTAATCGCATTCAGCCTGAATCATCTGGTGATAAGTCGTTAGATTTCACTACTCCCGTAGCTACCAGAGAGCAGACGCTTAGTGATATCAAAAATCTAGATAACTCAGTTGATAAAGTCAAAGCCGATACAGCTGCGGCCAAAAATATCATAAGTGCGGGTAAAAAACATAGCAAACTTAGTGATTAATTGGAGGGAAAATGGAAACTAAGTCACAAGATAAATCTAAACGCCTCATTCGACTATTCATTGTTGGCATAGTGGTGCTAGCCGTTATTATAGCTAGCGCTGTTTTTATCGCTAGTCGTGCAGCCAAGCGTGAGTCTGATAAGCAAACTACCACTACCGCGACGTCGGTCGGACCAGTTGATGCCGACAAAGTCAAAAGTGATCTCGCTGATTTGGACACTAGTGTCAAAAAAGCTGGTGATGATTTAGGCAGCGCCAAGACCTTATCCAATGGGTCAAAACTAAATAAACTAGGAGAAGACAAATGAGATTTCAGGGACTGAATTATCAACTAGATTTCCGTGGTATGCTGGCATTCCTGGGTATTATTATGGCGAGTATTTTGATGGCGGCTTATGCACCGATGGCATCTTATGTGCACGCTCAGGCTGAACTAGGCAGTATGGTACAGGATTTGCAGACCAAGATGACCACAGAGATACAATCGCGTATCGATAGCTATAAGAAAACTCTTGCATCCATGGAGACCAAAACTCATATTGGTTCTGATGGTCTTCATTATGCCAAGACTTCCGATCAGGGTGAAACTCGTGTAGACGTGACAAAAGATGGCGCTAGCGCTGGTGTAGCAAATAGCACTGGTAGCGGCGTACAGATTACTGTTGATAGTACTGGTATTCACGGAGTCGTCAATATATCCGACGAAGACAAGGCTAAGTCTAAGGCGATGTTACAGAGTGTTGTAGATGGCCTAAATGACCTCAAAGACAAAATCAAGAGCACTACATCATTAGACGGACTCAAAAACATAGCTAGTAACCTAGACGCTCAGTTTGGTGTGACGCAATTTACGCAGTTCCAAGCAGCAGTGACTCAGGCGACTGATAGTATGACTGCTGTGTTTGATAATTTAAAGCAAGTCTACAACGATTTACAGAGCCAATTAACTGGCGCCAAGACTTGTATTAGCGAGGCAGTCAAGGATGGTCAGAGTGTTGATATTGACTCTAAGGGTAAGTCTACGACTGTAACGTGTGGTGACACTAAGGTTGATAATACTAACTTGGTCAACAGTTTGCAGTCTAGCCTTACTAGCCTATCTACTGTAATCCAGTCATTAGGCGCTGTTTTGTCATCGGCTGTGGCCCTGCTTCCAGTTCTATCGCAAGCATTTACAAAAGCCCTCGGTTCTCTTGGCCTTAGCGGCGGTAGTGGTGATATATTAGGTAGTCTAAGTAGCTTGCTTGATGCCAAGCAATTGCAGTCACTACTCAATTTAGGTGGTTTGGGCGACTTCTCTAACCTACTCGGTGGTTCTAGCACTAGTGGCGGTATGGGTGACTTGTCGTCATTAATGACTTCGTTCAACTACATCTTGTCAGAGCTTGGTAATGCCAGCGGAGTTATGGAATCAGCTCAGTCTGGACTTAAATCATTGTCATCCAGTATCAACTAAATTAGTCTATGATTTACGCAATCAAAGCGCGGACTTCATCCGTGCTTTTTGCGTGCATGAGTTTGTCGCGTAGCTCACTAGCTCCGTCAAAATCACGTACGTATATTTTGAAAAATCTTTTGAGAGGCTCAAATTTACGAGGTAGCTGGTCGTCGTATTTGTCGTGTAGGTCGAGCTGCAAGCGCAAGAGGTCTAGTAGTTGTTCTTTGGTGGCGCCGCTACGGATTGCAGGATCTTCGGCAAAAGCAAATGGGTTGTGGAATATGCCACGGCCAATCATGATACCATCAATACCGTATTCTTCTGCTAGTTTCAGACCTTGTTCGCGGTCTTCGATATCACCGTTGATAGTGAGTAGAGTATGTGGTGCTACTTCGTCGCGCAGTTTTTTGATTGCAGGAATTAGCTCGTAGTGAGCCGGGACTTTGCTCATTTCTTTGCGTGTACGTAGGTGTATCGTGAGGTTTACGATATCCTGTTCTAGTAGATGCTTGAGCCATGCTTGCCATTCGTCGACATGCGTATAGCCCAGGCGTGTTTTGGCGCTCACGGCTAGGCCGCTGGTCTTGGCTGCGGCTATCATGGCGGCGGCGTTTTCGGGATTACAAATCATACCCGCCCCACCTCCACTTTTGGTGGCGGATTTATCAGGGCAGCCCATGTTGATATCTATGGCATCGAAACCGCGCTTGGCACATTCCTGGGCGAGCTTGGCCATATCTTCAGGTACACTACCCCATAGATGAGCCACTAGCGGGTGTTCGTCGTCGGTTTTGACTAATCTACCGCCGGTCGCTTTGTCTCCGGCATGCACCCAGCCGGTGGCATTGGTAAATTCCGTAAACATAGCATCTGGTGCACCGGCTTGGCGCACGACGTGGCGAAATACAACGTCAGTTACTGCCTCCATAGGAGCCAGGATAAAAAAAGGTTTTGGTAGGTCGTCCCAAAAAGATTTCATTTGGTATATTATATAATATTTTACGCAAATAAATAAGGGCAAGCTGTGTGCTTGCCCCACTAGGAGTGTCAGCTTCGCTTGGCGCCTTCGCGCAGCGCTTCTTGTGCCTGGCGGCCAGAGCTGCCGGCGACCTTGGCGCGCTTTTGAGCTAGCTCGTAATCGCGCTGAGAGCCGTTACCGGATCGGACGTTGCCGATTGCTCGCTGGACTTCGGCTTCGGTAGCCAATTTCCTCACCTCACTCGTAGCAAAAAATGGCACTTTGCCATCCATCGCTACTATAAACTATTTAACACCTGAAAGCAAGTCTTCTTCAAAGGCTCGAATACCTTTGATATTCGGTTCGTAGCTAGATGTGTCTGGAAAATCTAGATTCATGATGTGTTGCCAGATTATAGTAACGAGCTGTTTGAAGCGGTCGATTTCGCCTGAATCAAAGTCGCCTATGTCTAGTCTCCCCATTTGATTAGACGCCTTGTCGAGGTCGATGAATTGTAGAGCGGCATCGACTACCGTGTAATTGCCATAATCTCGTGAGTTTTCGACTAGTAGCTTGTAGAAAAGTAGCTGCTGGCGGTATTTGTGGGCCTTAATCTTTTGATATTCAGTTCCCTTTTCCCAAGAATAGAGCGGTGAACCAGATTTATAGTCGGTAACAGTGGCTGATTTGGTGTCTTTGTCGAATTCGACTACATCCAGCTTGCCGTTTAGGCGGATCTCGCCGAGCATTGAGTTTTGGTGCTTGAAATCAAGCTCTGATTTCTGATTAGGATTGAACCAGTCCTGGTGATTGCCGGATATCACCGTCAGGGCGTCAATACCTTTTTGTAGGTAATCTCGCCTTTCGGTATCTGTCATATCGCTGGTGGCGATTTGTTTTTCAAACTCCCCTAGTATATCTTCGAGCGGTTTTAGGCTACCATGACTAACTACGTGGTCGTGCATGTGCTGAACCACTGAGTGCATGATATTACCATATGCTAGATTGGCGCTACCGGAGCTCGGGAAATGCAATAGATTATTGAGTAGGAACACAGATGGTCCGCCGCTTGTGATATCGATGAAATTATTTACGTGCGTGGCGCTAAGCATGTATGTTTCTAGCCCTGGGCTCAGGTACTGCTTCATAGACATTTTGGGTATACCGATGAGTGGCTCATACCAAGTGTGTTCAATTTGGTCCTGATCTCGATTAGTCGCCTGATCTGATGCTATAGTAGGCTTATTCGGCTCGACATTGGCCAGAAAAGCCGCTACAAGCGTCTCCTTGCCTTTGTCGTTCGTAGTGGCATAAGTGACGCTTAAATCGATTCTGGCGCGCGTAGAGGCCACGTAGAACAGCCTGAGGCGCTCATCGGCGTCACCGGTTGAGCGACCAATACGCAGATTTGGCGGATAGACGGTGCTAGATCTAGATCTGGCACTCTCGCCCCACATTGAATCTATGGCATTAATGACAAATACGTGATTAAATTCTAGGCCTTTTGAGCCATGTGCTGATGTCAGTCTGACGCTTGATTCTATCTCGCCGATAGTGTGTATGCTGCGGATATCTGTCTCTGTTTTGCGGCACTCGGCCACAAATGTTAGTAGGTCGGCAAGTTTGGGTGAGGTTTTGGCCAAATATGAATCTTCGAGTGCGTTTCTAAGCGCGACTAGTGCATTTAGGTGGGTGCTAAATTCGTATACGTGCTCTGTTAGCTTGCCTGGCGCGAAGAAATATTCTTTGTATGGCGATGATTCGCCTGATACTGATTGCTTGGTGCCCATTAACACATCTAGCATGCTAACTAGCGGTTCTAGGGCATAGATTCCGGCGGCGTCGATTAGCCAAGTGTATATCCAGGTTGTGTCGTCACGTTCTTTGAGGATTTCGAGCCAATGTTTGCCGTCTCTATGTGCGGCCAGGCTGATTTGCCAGATGATTTCTGGGGCGATATTCCACATTGGGTGCGTCAGAATTTCGGGTAATTTTGTGCCGGAATTATCGTATTCGCCGAGTGCGATGGCCTGAATTAATTCGGCGATTTTTATGAGTGAACTGACAGATTCGTTGTCGAGTACGTTGTCTTCGTGCTCGTATGATATTGGGATATTTTGGTCGTTCATGTAGCTGACGAGCGCCACTAGGTCGCTGTGCTTGCGGCCGATAACTGCTATTTCGCTTGGTTTGGTGTCGGCGTCTAATAGTTCGCGGATTGATTTTGCTATCCATGACCTTTCGTCATGGGGAGTGTCAAACTCGACAAGCGAATTATTGACGGCCGTATGTTGACCGCGGGCAGTCAGGGTTTTATCGAGCGCTTCGATGCGGTTTTCTAGGCGGTTCTCCCCCTGCGAAATTACATGGCGAGCGCTATCGAGGATGCTTTGGGTCGAGCGATAATTTTCGGTCAGCGTGACTAGCTCGGTTTTGGGTAATTTATCGCGAAAAGTTATGATATTTCCCACTTCGGCACCCTGGAATCCGTAAATAGCTTGGTCGTCGTCGCCAACCACCATGATATTCGGTGTGTCTTCGACCACTGGATTGTCGATTAGGTGCTCTATTATGCGCATTTGTGCCAGGTTGGTATCCTGAAACTCATCAACCATGATGTACTGATATTTTTCTTGCAGGTCGTATTTTAGCTCGCTGTTGTCGCCGAGGGTGTGGACTAGATTCATGATCATATCATCATAATCATAGAGTTCTTGTTTTTCCATTTCGATTAGGTATTGCTCGTAGATTTTGCATAAATCGACCATCTTGGTGTGACGTAGGCTGGCTTTTAGGACTTGCCGATCATCGGCATCTTTTGCCATATATACGCCTTTCCAAGCCGTTAGTGGCGGCGTGGTTTTAGGGTGATTCTGCGCTTCGTCGATGGCAACCGAGAGGCTGCGTGCTAGGACACTTTTGAAGCTATCCAGGCTGGGTACTGGGCGCGGTTCCTCGGTGTTATTGATTACACCTAGGGCTGCGACGAGCTTGCCGAGGGTACTAGCTGATACTCGTCCCTCGAATGCCTCTGAGAGCGATGGCGTGACTTTTTGAATCGTTAGATATACGGCGTCTAAGATGTCTGTAATCTCGCTTGGAGTCAGGCTGGCACGTTTGAAATCAGAAATCACACCTATAATGTCTTTGACCGATGTGTATTCACCGTTCATGCGACTACGTAGAGGGCTTGTGTAGGCAAAACCATCTAGTAGTTCGGTGATGATTTTGTGCCTAGCTAGATCGTCGGCTGGTTTGAAATTGGCACCGTTATAAAAATACTCGCGGTAGCGGCTCATGATGTCTTGGCCAAATGAGTGGAATGTATAGACGGATACTTTGTAGGCGTCGCGACCGATGATTTCGGATAGGCGCTTTTTCATAGCGAATGCGCCGGCATCGGTAAATGTCAGACAAAGGATATTTTCGGGTAGAGCGTCAGAAATTTTGAGTATATTTGCTGCTCGCATGGCCAGCAGCTCGGTCTTGCCCGTGCCGGGCCCAGCGATGACCATGATAGGCCCGCTAATTTGATCGACAGCCGAGCGCTGCGCATCATTAAGTTTGCTGTATCTAGCCTCGAAATCCATTAATACTAGTATAGCAAATTAGGCTGCGATACGGTGTGGGATAAATGCTGCGGGGGCGTAGTCGAGCACTGCTTGTTTGAGGGCGGTGCTGCCTAGATTTATGATATTTGGATAGCTTTCGATAACGTAGTGTACGGCCTCGACGCGGCGTTGCCAATCTTCTTGGCATTCGGGCGCGGCAATACCTGGAGAATCCAGAGAAG
>CAZJFK010000018.1:0-15642 GCA_964545515.1 uncultured Candidatus Saccharibacteria bacterium
ATTGGCTGCCACCTACGACCCTGTCCCATGATGTCGCCTAGATAATTAGTCACGTGTCCAAAGGTGTCTTCGGGCATGTTCTTGGCGTAGTAGCCGGTGTCGCCACTCAGGAGGGCTGGTGCTTCTTTGAGATGTTGGAATAACATGCGTGGATGAAAAGCTATGGTTCGTGGATATGTATACATGGCGTTGAGCGGTAATTTGATAAATGACGTAGCGGCTCCGGCTTCGTTCATCAGCAGCTCTGGAAGCATTGGCAAATCGCGTTTGGCATCGAATCCATCAGGAAAACACGGTACGGTGTAGTCGCCATAAATCACTTCGGTGTCGAGGTGGGGCGCTTTGGCAGTGACGCCAAGTCCGTGCATGGCTCCGCGCGATATTCCGTCGACCATGATATGTTGTTGATCGCGGCCCTGGTGGGCGTTTAGATAGTCGGCAATATACAGAATATTAGTGACGTTTTTACCAAAATTGCCGAAACGATCGAGATTTTGTTGAGGTGATATAAATACAGAGTCGATACCAAGTTTGGCGGCACGTTTCATGCGGTCGCGGTTGATACCCATGTCATGTGTCAGCCAAGCGGCCGTAGCCACGAAGCCAATATCGATATTGCGCTGTTTGGCGAGCGTCGACGTGACTTCATAAATAGCCCCGTTTTGCATGGTGACGAGGTCTTTATGGATTTTCATGTAGCTGCTGTCGTCAGCATCAGTTCGCTTGATTAAGCTGACTGGATTTTCAAAATTTTCAACCAAAAAATCCCTACGCCTACCGGCATCGGGACTAATAAATTTCATGAATTTTTCTACGGAACCTGACATACAAACTCCTATTTATAATCGTTAGTATACTACTTATGCTAACGAATACAACCTAATTATATCACATTACGGCATAAATGTCTATGTATATCGGATTTTTTATAGTATAATGCATGTAAATGGACAGCACGCGTTTAGATACATCTGAGCTCGAGAAGCTTATCAGGCAGAAATTTGAGCCAAGTCTCAAAATTGATTCCGTGATTGCCGAGCGATTGCCCGTTAGTCGCAATGCCCGAGCTTTTATGTTTTTGTCAGCCAAAAAGCAGCTCTATGTTTTTATTGTAGCCGAGCCAGGCGTGACACTGGGTAATATCAAAAAAATAATTAGTCGTATGGGCTTAAAGGCCAGTGAATATGTGGCGCCAGTTAGTCGCCCGGATTATTTTGACGATGTAGCGCGTCAGCAATTTATCAAGATTTTCCCTGGACGTCGTCATATTTCACCTGATGATTTGACTTATTATCGTACCCTCGTACCGTATAACCCCGCTCTTGTTCAGATATCCGATATACCCGATGGTGTTATTAAGCAATTTGATCCAGATTCACACGGTGGCTGGCGTCCGGCGGTCAAGTTTTCGTATCGACGTATTCAAACTAGCTAATTTAATACCCCGCCATCTAGGCGGGGCTTTTTAGTGGGTCTTGGCGTATCGCTGAATTAGCACTACGGCCAGGCTGATGACGAAGGCAGCTGCTCCCACCGAGATAGAAACCACGCTGAGAGTATTGAACCACGTGCCGCTATGCAGGTATGCCGGCGCTTCTGTCTCGAGCTCGAGCCGCAGAAACAGCGTACCAAACAGCAGCACCAACCAGCCGCTAGCACTTGCTAGTGCACTTGATGCCCAGTTGAGGCTCTTGGCGCAGGCGTAGACCATAAAGGTCGGCAGGATACAGGTTGCAACGATAAACGTCGCCGTGGCTGCCACAAGGAGCGGAATCATAAAACACCTCTTTCAGAGCGTACTGATGATTCTATTATCAATCGGTTGATTGACTATTCTATATTATACAATAAATCCTACGCGCCATCAATGCTCAGGAACTAGTTTTAATAGTGGAATTATTTGAGATCGAGAACTACTAGGTGTTCGATGTGCGGAGTTCGCGGGAAGAAATTGTAGCCTTGGTGGTGTCGGATGCCGTATTTGGTTGCTAGGAGTGCTACGTCGCGGGCTTGGGTGACGGGGTTGCAACTGAGGTAGATGATGCGCTGCGGGGCTGATTCGAGTAGCTTTTCGATGACATTTGCGTGCAATCCAGCACGTGGTGGATCGACGATAATAGTGGCATCGGTGGCAATGTGTTCGAGGGCATTTTCGCTGGCGGCTAGGATTGCATGGGCCTTGGTTTTGCCGAGTTTTTGTATATTTTGCTGCATTTCGCGCACGGCGTGCTCGTTGATTTCGACTAGTGTTACGTTGTCGCCACCGATAGTTAGGCCTATTGTGCCGACGCCACTGTATAGGTCAATAACCTTGTTATTATTTACCCATTGGCTCATGTCGCGTAGAGCCTGTTCGTATACTGGTAGGTTTATTTGGAAGAACCCTTCGGTGGCGTAGCTAAATGGTACGTCTAGGATAGTATCACTTAGAACTTTATCAGAGGTGGCGTCTAGGCGCTTGGTGATCACGCTAGCTGGTGATTTAGGGTTGGAGTAGACTATTTCACCGCATATCAGGTTAGGGTCGTCTACGGCCCTTAGGGCGCGTTCAGCGGCAAAATCTTCGTCTTTGACGTATAGTTGCCAGGCTATTTGACCGCTCCTACTACTGCGAATTAGGAGTGTTTTGAGGCTACGCCCGTCGATTTGGAGCGTGCGTAGGGCTTCGAGGACGATTTTGGCTGATTTATTGATAGCGTCCGATGCCAGGCTAGTATCTGTTACGGCTATCTTGCCATGGGTACCACGGCGAAAAAACGCTAGATCTAGCGTGTCGCGCTCGGTATCATACCAAAAACTGTACTCTACTTTGTTGCGGTAGCTGTATTGTGCATTGTCATTCCAGACTGTAATAGGTGCTGGCAAGACGATATCGTGTAGCTCAAAAGCTTCTTCGATTAGGGCTGATTTGTAGTGCTGTTCGGCCTCAAAATCCATAATTTGCCAGGGGCTGGTACTCAGGTAGCTGTCTGGGTCGCGTGGCTCTACCCTGCTGTCCGAGGCTTTGATGACGTTAGTGACGTAGCCCTCGACGAAGTGCGATTTCTTTTTGGTGAGTTGCACTTCGACTTCTTCGTCTGGCAGGCCGCCCCATACTAGGCATTTTTTGCCGTCCTCGAGCGTACCGATGGTCTGTCCACCGCCGATAATACTGTCTAGAGTTAGTTTTATAAGAGGTAGGTTCTTTTTGGCCATTAGATTACAGTATAGCGTATGCGTGCTATTACCGGCAAAAAGTGGCGAATTTTTGTCATATTATGTAATATTTTTGTTTAGTATTGACGGCTATCTAGCCTATTAATTCAACAGAGTAAACAATAGAGGTATAATGTTGTAAAAAATTACTATTGACTTAGCCAAGGAATAGTTATACTATACCCGCACAACATAATATGGATAGGACACAAATAGAGAGTAAAGGATAGGAAGATGTCTCTTCGCGTTGCTGACGGCCGCCGTGACATGGCAGCTAAGGCAAAACCGAGTGGTTTTGCGAGTTACTTGAAGAAATTCGCTATCGGACTTGCTGTATCGTCCGCGGCTGTGGTTCCGCTCGGTGTTTTTGGGGCAGCTACTGCGAGTGCTGACCCTGGCATCAACGTCGTCGTTGGCGGCAATGGTGACAATCTGAGCTTCGGCCTTCAGGGTGAATTGCAGGGTAACGGATCGATTTTGCCTGGCGAAATCTCGGTCCCTGTCAATTATCCGGCCAGCATGGCGCCTATCGGTGACGTTCCTACCGATCAATCGATTGCGATTGGCGTCCAGAATACGGTTAATGCCGTGCACGATGCTTTGAACCGAAACCCTGGACAGGCAGTTACCCTTTGGGGCTTCTCGCTTGGCGCCGGTGTGACTAACCAGGCTGCCGCGCAGCTCAGGGCACAGGGTATTGTCGTTACTGTCAAGAACAGCGGCGATGGCTGGAGTGCTACTGGTATCACCAAGAGCCCTCTTGCTCAGTCGGTTGGACCGATGGTTGAAGGCCTGGGGATTCCCCTGTCTGGCCTCGATCCGGTTCCGTCGACCGTCGAAAAGCTTGACGCTAACGACTTGTGGGCTTCCAACTGGGATGCGGACTGGAACAACCTTGGCAAGGTCATTGACAATGCCATGTCGATTCCGACTACGCACCGGGTGATTGGTGCCGGCGAGGTTCCCGACGAAGCGTTCACCAAGGACGGCGTTTTGTACCTGATCTACAACGGTACGATTCCTGTCCCTCCGGGCGGCGAGTTGGTTCCGATTCCTCCTCAGTACCTGAACAACTAATCTCTATTTAAAGCACCAAGCTAATGCTCGGTGCTTTTTAAATGTTAATTATTTGAGTAGTTCGTAGAGGCAAGGGAGTTATTAATTATTATTGACAAAATGTAAATCATATGATACAATGTAAGCATTATGACTGAGGTGAAACAAACCCCCACCGATGATATTTATAGCTCAAATGGGCTAGACTTTGATTTTGAAGCTCTGGATAACATCTATAATAGTGAATCTTCTACTGAAATAGCTGAACTCGAAGAGATGTTTCAGCAGCCGTCATACGAAAAAGACCAATCCGGCTCACGTCTCGAAAAAATAAGTGATGAGCTAGGTAGCAAAGCTACCCTATTATTCTGGGATAAATACGCCAAGGGTAAATCTGAGCGCATGATTCGACGCCAAAAAGCTCGTGAAGCTCGCCTCGAAAAATATGCCGCCAAGCGTACAGACACTAGGCCTGAGAGGGTTTACAAGAGTTTGCGCCGTAATCAAGAAAAAGTACTTGGGCGCGCTGGCGTAGCCGTAGGTCTGGGCGTATTTGCCGGTATTATGGCTATGCGACTAAAAGGTATGGAAATGTTCTCGAGTTATTTTGATGCCTACAAACACTATGATGTTAAGCTTACGGGAAATTCTACAAATTATGTGTTTGGTGGTCGCGGTGATCCAAGTGGTGCCGGAGCTGCTGGCGCGGTTAGCGCTCATGGCGGCGGTAATGTGCGCCCCGTTGAATATCCTGCTACCATTGCGCCGGTAGATGCCGGCCCTAGCCTAGATGACGCTACAAATATGGGTGCAGCTAGTGCAACTGGACAAATCCATAATCAATTAGCCGGTGATCCAAACGCTCAAATTACTATTGAAGGTTTCTCGGAAGGGTCCATCGCAGCTGCTAAAACGGCACTTAATTTTACCGACGCCAACGGTAACTTACCCGACAATATGCATTTGATCTTAAATGGCTCTCCTGTGACTAGTACTGGATTTTTTGGAAGTAACGCTTCGAAGACGGTAGCCCCATTCTTGCAAGCTGCTGGTATTTCTCCGGATCAACTTCCGTTGCCGGCTGGGACTATCGTTAATACTTCTCAGAACGATGTCTGGGGCAATGGCGCCAATCAATCGATGCTCGGTAATCTTATGCAAGCCGCTGACATGAACGGGGCGCATGTGGTTGAAGATCCAAACAAACCACATGTAACATGGGTTGACTCTAACGGAGTAGTGTACAACATGTATGATACAGGTGTACATCCACTAACTCAGATGATTTCAGACCAAATGGGCGGTCCGGTTAATAGTGGTTGGAACGATATGTTCAATTCTGCTATACCGATTAATAGCAACACTCCTGGTAGTACTTTGGCGGCACCAAGTGCCCAGGGTGCTATGGACGGCTTTGCGCTAGGTATAGACCAAGCCACTGGTAACACCGGCATACCTCAAAAGATTATTGACGCCGCGCCAGCACCATTCCGTGGAGCATTACAGGACGGTCTAAATCTTGCAAATACGGCACCAGACAAATTAGCTGAGATAGCGCAACACCCGGAAAAAGCTGGTGAAAACATCAATGCCGTTATGGGCGATGTTAATAGTATGATTAATCACGTTACCGAGATGATTCCAAGTAACTCGAATCACCCTATCTCTGATTTTATTAATGGAGCTGTACAGAACACTACTGGCTATAATCCCAATATTCCACCTATCTTGAATTTCGATCAAGCCCCAGCTGCCCCTGCCGCTCCCGTGACGCCACATATTGATATGCCAGCACCAGCGCCGGCCCCAGTTCATGTAGATGTTCCCGCACCGGCTCCGGCCCCAGCACCTGCGCCAGCTCCGGTGCCTGATGTCGTTCAAAATATAGTTGATACGGTTCAGAGTTTTATTCCGTCAGCCCCTGCCGCACCAGCACCAGCTCCGAATCTTGATTTTCTAAATATATTTAAACCGCCAGCTGCAGCTCCATCATTACCTGTGGCCGACGCTTTAACTCCTCCACCAAGTTTATAATTGCGACGATGGACTCACAAAAGTCGATGATTTAGGTCATCGGCTTTTATGATTTAAAGCATAAGTATAATCTGTTATCAAGAGGTGTTGTATTTATTACAGGTTGACAATCATTATGCTCGTGATTATTCTGTTGTCAATATTTAAACGGAGTCCGGGCGTCATGAAAAGGCATCGTGATATTTTTAGGGGTACCTCAGAAAATTCAGTTGAGGCGGAATCAAAGTTAAATAGGAAATTGGCGACAAAAATAGCTATCGGGTCTCTTGCCGTAGCTACGTCACTCGGGGTTGTTGCGAGCACGGTTGAAGCCGTGGGTATGTCGCATGATACCGTCAAGACTTATGAGATACCTGTTACCAATCTCGCTGCACAAATATCAGTTGGTGGACGTTTAGATGGTTCTAGTCAGATGTTCGTTAGTATGTTGCAGGGTACGGGCCGCGTTGCACCTTGGGATTACAATATACCAGTAAATTACCCTGCTGAAATAGCGCCACTCGACCCAATGCGCATGGTCGACTCAAATGAAATAGCTTATCAAGCAGCGCTTGCTGATTATAATTATCTGCGTTCAAGGGGTCAGGATGTCGTATTGACCGGATTTTCAGAGGGCTCAGATGTTGTGGCTCGACTTGGTCGCGATATTGCCAATCAAAATGGTGGCGTATTACCTGCTGGCGTCAGGGTTGTGACATTTGGTTCACCAGATTCTAGTACTGGTGTATATAACAGTCAAGTTGGTCAGCTGATCTGGCCAGAGCTTGAAGCTATGGGTATTCCAACATCTGTCAGGATGCCCGCCGGCTCCGAAGAGCATGCTTCACAGAATGATATTTATGCCAATAGTGCCAATCAGCACGCGATCGGACAGCTAGCTATGTTGACTGATATTATGGGCGGCGGTCATAGGGTGACGGCTCCATGGGAGGAAACACTTTCATGGACAGATGAATACGGAGTGACGCATTATCGTGCCGATGTCGGCTTGCACCCATGGGCGCAATTATTAATAGCCAACGGTCAGGCGCTTAGCTCTATTGATGGGTTGAACGAGGCGTTTAATGGTATGTTCCCTATCAATCCCGGTAATAGCAATACTCCGCCTAGCCCAGATGCTATAGCTGTAATTGAGGGCTTTGCCAAGGCTATCGACCAAGCTGCTGGTACACCAGGGTTGTTTACGACGCTTGCTTTGCCATTATATCTAGGTGCACCGCTAATCCAGCTTGGCTTAGTAGTAGCCAATTATGTGCCAGATATCGCGATTGGTACTTTGGCGAATATTCAAAATGGTGTAGTCAATATCGTTAATACTCCTGGTCAAGAGCCACTTGTGAATATACCAGAGGGCTCGCCAGTGGTGAATCCACCGTCAACTGCCGACACGATCAATTCGATAGCAGCTTTGTTCAAGGGTCAAACTGAGGGTTCACAGCAGTGGAATGCTACGGTTGACCAAATTGCCTCGGGGCTCACTGATATGATTGATGGCTTGTTCAATCCAAGCAAGGCTAATACTGTCTCTAGTACGTCGCCAGCAGCTATACCTGCTTCTGTGGCTGCGAATCTTAATCCACAGAGTAATAACACTGATTGGGTCAAGGATTTGGCGAATAGTTTAAAGAGTAAAGACAATAATCAGTCTGCGGCTGATTGGAATAAGTTTATTGATCAAGTAGCTGGAAGTATTCAGGGAATCTTGGCACCATCATCAAATGCTGCGCCAGCTACTACGGTTAATCTGTTTAGCGCCCCTGTGCCAGTTGAGGCTCCCGCCCCAGCTCCCGCACCCGCACCAGCACCAGCACCTGCACCCGTGGCCGAAGTGCCCGCCCCTGCGCCAGTAGAAAACGTAGTTCCAACTGTTGGGCAGACAATTGACTCTATCGCCGACAGCCTGCAGAGCCAAGGTACCGATCAAGGTTCGCAGAATTGGAATAAATTTGTAAATGATACAGCTGGTGCTATAAAATCCGTGGTAGCCCCACAGGAAGTAGCTCCTGCACCAGTACCTGCTCCGGTGCCAGTAGAGGCTCCCGCGCCAGCACCAGTTCCCGCACCCATGGCCGAAGCGCCAGCTCCTACGCCAGTGGTACAGCAGGCGCCCGCGCCCGCTCCTGCCCCAGTTGAGGCGCCCGCTCCAGCTCCCGCACCGGTAGCTGATATTGCGCAAAATATAGTTACACAGGTCCAGGATGCCGTTCAGAATTTAATTCCTGAACTACCCGCCCCCGCTAATTAGATTGATGTAGAAATTACATGTTGACAAATGTGACACGCAGAGATATCGTCACACTAATAGCATAATTTGGTGGGAGAAGTGGAGTGATTCACAATGTCTGAACGAGGTGTCTTAACTTATAATAATGTCAATCAGGAAAAGACTGAGCGATATAGTAAATTAAAGAAAATCACCGGGGCTGCAACTATTGCGTTAGCAGCTGTAGGTATTAATGTTGTAGCGACAGAAGCGACAGCTTCGGCTCAGGGTTGTGAAGTTGCTGTTGTCGTAGGCGGTGCTGCTGATCCGGCTGGCGACATGCTTGCTGGTCAACTATGGCAAAATGGCACACTTGTTCAATGTGACACTGTATTACAGGCACACTACCCTGCTGAGATTGCCCCCGTTGTTGGTCAAACTCAAATGCGTGATTCTGTCAACCAAGGCGTAGCTTCGGTTGAAGGCCTAGTTCATCAAAACCTAGGTGGTCGCCAGATAACTCTATACGGATTTTCTGAGGGCGCTGCTGTGACTAACGCTGCTGCAGCTGATTTACGCGGTCAAGGTATTAATGTTAGCGTAGTAAATAGTGGTGATGCTTACGGATCGGCTGGTTTGACTCATAGCCCGCTAGCCGAAACTTTTGGTGGTATTACTGGGTCTTTCGGTATTCCCTCTAAGGATGAGATTAGTCCAGTTCCTGGTACTGTCGAAAAGTTTGATGGTAATGACGTCTGGGCTAGTAACGCCGCAGGTGATATTGGTAAAATCATCAACAATGGTCTGAGTGTTATGGAAACTCACCGTGTAATTGGTGCGTCTGAGGTTCCTGTCGAAGCATTTACGGACAACGGTGTGCTATACCTGGTCTATGGCACGACAGTACCTGTGCCTCCGGGAGCCGAATTGGTACCTATTCCATCTGATGTTATGGCAGCCGCAAACGCTGCCGCATCGGCCGCCCCAGCACCCGCTCCGGCACCTGCACCAGCCCCAGCGCCAGCACCTGAGCGTATATACGCACCAGAATTCCCTGGCGAAATACCATGTGGTGTAGACGAATTCGGCAATGCCTGGTTTACACCCGGAGATGCTCCTTGTGGTCCAGTAGCTCCTGCCCCTGCTGCTGCCCCAGCACCCGCTCCGGCACCTGCACCTGCACCTGAGCGTATATACGCACCAGAATTCCCTGGCGAAATACCATGTGGTGTAGACGAATTCGGCAATGCCTGGTTTACACCCGGAGATGCCCCTTGTTTCTAGGCTAGATATTTCACTTAGTATAGTAGCTTTACCGTAGTCTGAATATGGTATGATAAAGGTAATGGTTAAAAGCTTTTTACCTACTGTGGAGGGACTAACTAAAATCGACGAGTGGTTAAGGCCGCACGCTGATAAAATCCAGAAAAGGCTTTATTACACACGTGAATATGAGCGGCGAATCCTTGACGGTTCTTCTGTCGAGGATTTTGCTTTGGGGCATTTGTATTTTGGGCTACATAGGACAGATGACGGTTGGATATACCGTGACTGGGCGCCAAACGCCACCAAGATATATATAGTTGGTGATTTTTCGAGCTGGAAAGACATTGAGGGCTTTAAATTGTCGCAGCTCGATGGCGGCAAGTGGGAAATCAACCTACCGCGTGGTGCGCTAGATCATTTGAGCAAGTTCAAGCTACATGTTTATTGGGATGGAGGGCATGGGTATCGCGTGCCAGCGTGGTCGCGTTATGTCATACAAGATGAGTCCACGAAGCAGTTTGATGCCGTGGTTTGGGATCCACCCAAGGAATTTGCTTGGACTGATGATAAGTTCAAGCCGAACGGCGACAAACCTTTGATATATGAGGCGCATGTGGGCATGAGTAGCGAGGATGAGGCCGTTAGTACTTATCGTGATTTCGCTAGGAGTATCCTGCCCAAGATCAAGACCGCAGGCTATAATACTGTCCAGCTGATGGCTATTGCCGAGCATCCGTACTACGGTAGTTTTGGTTATCATGTGTCGAGTTTTTTCGCGCCGAGTTCGCGGTTTGGTACACCTGATGATCTTAAATACCTAGTAAACAAGGCCCATAGTCTGGGCTTAAAGGTCATCATGGATATTGTGCATTCGCACGCCGTCAAAAACGAAGCTGAAGGTATTAGCCGATATGACGGCAGTCTGAATCAATATTTTCATCCTGGCGATAGGGGCAACCACAGCCAGTGGGACAGCCGGGTGTTTGATTATGGCAAGCCCGAAGTGGCGCATTTTTTGCTTAGTAATTGTAGGTATTGGCTCGACGAATTTCATATTGACGGCTATCGGTTCGATGGCGTGACGAGTATGCTCTATACCCATCATGGCATGGGCGTAGATTTTGATAATTATGCCAAATATTTCAAGAATGTCGACAAAGACGCCCTAGCTTATTTGACGTTGGCAAACCAGCTAATTCATACTGTTCGACCAGGCGTGGTGACAATCGCCGAGGATATGAGCGGTATGCCAGGGCTAGCGCTGCCTATTAGTGATGGCGGTCTCGGTTTTGATTATCGGCTCGATATGGGTGTGCCAGATTTATGGATTAAATACACCAAGGACCTACCAGATGATAAATGGAGCGTCAACGAGCTTTACAGTGAGCTTAGTCAGCACCGTCCTAGTGAGGCGTCGATTAGTTACGCTGAGAGTCATGATCAGGCATTGGTTGGCGATAAGACATTGATTTTCCGCTTGGCTGACAAATCCATGTATACTCACATGCAAAAAACCGACGACAATATAGTCATCGACCGCGCCGTGGCCCTACACAAGATGATTCGTCTGCTAACCGCCAGCCTTAATAATGGCGGGTATTTGAATTTTATGGGCAATGAGTTTGGTCACCCAGAATGGATTGATTTTCCGCGCGGTGGCAACGATTGGTCGTATAAATACGCACGCCGTCAGTGGAGTCTGTTAGCTGATCGTAAGCTTCGCTACCATCAGTTATCTGATTTTGATCGTGCCATGTTGATACTACTCGACACTGCCACGGGGGACCCGGAGCTCATCACTGCCCATGAGGCCGACCACGTACTAGCGTTTAGGCGGGGGCGATTTGTGTTTGTGTTTAATTTTCACCCTACCCAGTCATACACTGGTTATGGCATAGCTGCCGCCAAGGGTAAATACAAAATAGTCCTCAGTAGTGACGCCAAAGGCTACGGTGGATTTAATCGGATTAGTACGGATATTGATTACGTGTCGGATGGTCAGCTGAAACTATACTTACCAGCTCGCACGGCGTGTGTCTTATATAAATAAGTACTATACTAGGTAGTAGTAGAAAGGAAAACTTGATATGAAAATAGCTGTTTCAGGATTGGGTCGCATGGGCGGCCAAATAGCAAAGATGTTGCATGACGGTGGTCACGAAGTTGTCGCACATAACCGTAGCTCGGAGAAAGTTGACGAAGCCAAGGCTTATGGGGCTATACCTGCCTATTCTGACCAGGAAGTAATTGACGCATTTGGCGAGGACAAAGTCGTATTGTGGCTAATGTTACCAGCTGATGTGATTGATGACAAAATCAAAGAATGGGCAGAGATTTTGCCCAAAGGCAGCGTGGTGATTGACGGTGGCAATAGCGACTATCGTGGTGACGCCTCGCGAGCTGAGATTATACGAGCTGCTGGTAGCGAGTTGTTAGATATTGGTACCAGTGGTGGTGTATGGGGGCTGACTAACGGCTTTTCGATGATGGTTGGCGGTGATGAGGATGGTTACGAGACCCTGCGCCCCGTACTGGATACGCTAGCAAAGCCACGCGGCGGTCATAGGCATTTCGGGCCAAATGGTGCTGGGCACTTCGTCAAAATGGTCCATAACGCTATCGAATACGGTATGATGCAGAGCCTGGCTGAGGGCTACCGTGTATTACGCGAAGGTCCATACAAGGACTTGGACTTAGCCCAGGCTGGTGATGTCTGGCAGGAGTCGAGTGTGATAACGAGCTTCCTCAACGACCTAACTCGCCAGGCGCTACATGAAAACCCCGAGATGAACGATATCGCAGGTGTTGTAGCTGAGAGCGGCGAGGCTCGCTGGACGCTAGAAACCGCTAAAGAACTTGGCATCCCAATGCCATCAATCCAAGCGTCTTTTGATGTGCGTTTAGCTTCGCAGCAGGGTGAAGTTAATTTTGCCACCAAGCTACTAGCTGCGATGCGCAACAAGTTTGGCGGTCATAATATTGACGGTAAACAGTAGTAAGTAAAACTCTCCGGATTGCCGGAGAGTTTTTGGTTTAGAATTTATTCCAGATATACTGGTTGGTTACTTCGTGATGAAATAGCACTTCATTGTCTTTAACCAGGGTGCCAAGGTCTTTGGGGCTGCGCCTATTAACTTCTGTCTTACACTCAACATATTTGGCCTTGGCGGCTTCGCCGATTAGTTCGGTTATGTAGTCGCTAGCCTTGAATATGCGTAGTGAATCATCAATAGTTCCAGGTAGGAAACGTAGGCGTGAGCGTTTGTCGGTGTTATCAGCCTCGGGTTTGGCGTCGTCGATACCAGTTTTGAGCAGGCCAAACATAGTTAGATACGGATTGGCATCTGGGGCTACGGAACGGACTTCGATACGGGCAGATTTTTCGTTGCCCATTGGCACGCGCACCATAGCACTACGGTCGCGAGCGCTAACTTTGATTTGATTTGGTGCCTCAAAATGCGGGTCTAGGCGGCGGTACGAGTTGACGCTGCTGTTTAGCAGTAGGCATAGATCAGTTGCGCGGTTGAGGATTTTGTCGATAAAATCCCAGCCGATTTCACTTAGATTGTCGTCACCCTTTTTATCGTAGAAGATGTTTTTACCACTTTTGCTGAGTGACATGTTGATATGCATACCGCTACCGTTGATATTTTGGCGTGGTTTTGGCAAAAATGACGCAGTCATACCCATCTGAGTAGCTACTTGGCGGCAAACAACCTTGTATAGCTGAATCTGGTCACAGGCGCGTACTACATCGGTGTGCGTAAAGTTGATCTCGAACTGACTTGGCGCTACTTCGGCGTGATCTTTTTCGTTACGGAATCCCATAGAGTGCATAGCTTCGGCTGCTCTATCGATGAAGCGGCGCAGGTCGTCTAGTGGTAGCGAGTGGTAATATCCACCGGTGCTCACAAGTGTAAAACCTGTCTTGTGGTCAAAATTCTGCTCGGCGTCAACGCCTGATAGTAGGAACCCTTCAATTTCGGGTGCCATACTAGCTGTTAGACCGTGAGCGCTTTTGAGTTCGCTAGAATATTGCTTGAGTCGTCCACGAAAATCTGATTCATGTGGCGCACCATCACTTTTTAAAACATTGGCAAATAGCATGACTTTGCCTGGTCCAAATATATCGGATGGTAGATATGTCAAGCTGGTCCAATCAAGTGATAGGTATAGGTCGGATTCGTTCTGCTCAGTAAAACCGCGAATAGATGAGCCATCGAACGTCAAGTTGTCGTACGAGTCTAGTAGATACTCTTTGCGATAATCGAGCATATGCAGGCGACCTTCGATGTCTGAAAAGCCGACGGTCACTGCTTTGATACGTGGTTCGCTGCGTAGATATTTTAGGTGGATATCACGTGCTTTGTCCGAGTCTGTTAGACTACGGGCCTCTTCGTTGCGTTTTGCGAGTTCGTCATATGCAAGCTCTAAAAAGTTTTTAATCGGTGACTGGTTCATGCTATCTCCTTTTTGCGCACTGCGCGTTTAGATGATTTGAGCGGTGGTTGATTTACGAATGTATAGGCATCTTCTAGGTGTAGGCCTTTGTCTAGACCCATTTCTTCTTGGTGGGGGTCGACTCGTAGGCCTATTAGTTTGTCGATGATCTTTAGTATTATCCAGCTAGCTATGAATGCGTAGGCCCCTGCTGCGACGACGGCGATGATTTGGTGTATCATGAGGTCCATTCCGCCACCAAATAGTAGTCCGTCGCCACCAGCGCTATTGATCGAGGACTCGGCTAGTAGTCCAATTAATAATGCCCCGACTACTCCTCCCACGGCGTGAACTCCCACGACGTCTAGGGAGTCGTCAAATCCAAACCTTATCTTGACGCCCACGGCGTAGGCGCATACTATACCGGCGAGCAGTCCGATGATGATAGCGCTCATAGGGCTGACAAAACCTGCGGCTGGTGTGATACTCACTAGTCCAGCAATTGAACCGGTGACCGAGCCTAGGGCTGTGACTCGGCGATGTCGCATCCAGTCGACTAGCGCCCAGCCTAGCATACCTGCACCAGCGGCAATATTGGTCACTACAAATGCATTTGCGGCTAGTCCGTCGGCAGCTAGCGCGCTACCGGCATTGAATCCGAACCAGCCAAACCATAGTAGTCCAGCACCGAGCATTGTAAAAGGTAAATTATGCGGTAGTATTGATTTTGTTCTACCCCAATCACTTCGTTTGCCGATAATAAGTGCGGCAGCTAGGGCTGCTACACCAGAACTAATATGCACCACCGTACCACCTGCAAAATCCAGTGCACCCATTTTGTGTATCCAGCCGTCGGGTGCCCATACCCAGTGCGCAAGTGGCGCATAGACCAAAATTAGCCACAGGCTAGTAAAAACCAAGAATGCCGAAAATTTCATACGCTCAGCGAATGCTCCCGTGATAAGTGCGGGAGTTATTGCTGCAAAAAACAACTGAAATACTGCAAATGCTAGATGAGGTATTGTTGGTGCTAGGTCTGGATTGACGGCTTCTCCTACCCCGTTAAACCCAATGTATTGCAGACCGCCGATTAAACCATCTATGCCGTGGCCGAATATTAGACTGTATACACAGAGCACCCATAATACCGATACCAATCCTAGCGCAAAGAAACTTTGTAGGGCTGTTGCTAGGACGTTTTTGGCTCGCACCATGCCAGAATAAAAAAATGCTAGGCCTGGAATCATCAACATAACGAGTCCTGCGGATAATAGTACAAATGCTGTATCACCTGAATTCATATACCTAAAATATATGAATTAAATATAAAAATCAATACTTTTAGTATAAAAAACTAAATAGTTATATTAATTTATACAATAATAACTACTTTTCCTTGTATTGATGACTCGTTTAGGGATTTGAACGCCTCGGCGGTTTTATCAAGA
>CAZJFK010000018.1:15652-16482 GCA_964545515.1 uncultured Candidatus Saccharibacteria bacterium
TCTCGGTGGTCATGTCACGTGCGCTGGCGAGCGATTCGTCGTATGGGCCAACTACTGATACCGCTCGAGCACCGTCTGCCAGGGTATCTAGGCCGTTATTGATATTTTCGCGACGGACGGTCTCTAAAAGCCCATCGTAGTCACGTAGTTCTTTGGAAAAATCACTTGTCTTATAATCTATTACTTCATCGGCGCCAAGTTCCTTTACGAATTCTATATTAGCCGTCGATGCCGTGGCGACTACATAGAGGCCACGTGATTTAGCTATTTGGATCGCGCTAGATCCAACACCGCCGGCCCCACCATTGATGATTAATTTTTGACCAGGTTGTAGGTCTAGCCAGTCAAGTGCTTGCAAGGCATTTACTGTGGCGGTTGGTAGTCCAGCTACCTCGGCGTCGCTCAGTGAGTTTGGTGCTAGGTTGAAATTAGTGGCATTGACGGCCGCATATTCGGCTAGTGAGCCGCTGCCGCCAAATAGTACGTTGGTAGTGCCATATACGCGGTCGCCCGTATTGAAGCCTGTAACCTCGCTACCGAGTTCTTCGATGATACCGACGAAATCTTGCCCCAGGGTACCTGGGAATTGCATTGGCGCCATAGCGTCGATGCCGCCGCTAAGTACCATGTTGTCGAATGGATTAATACTGGTGGCGCTAATTTTGACCAATACTTGGTCTGGCCGAATAATTGGTTTGTCTACCTCGTTAACTGTAATATTTGATGCGTCACCATAATTATTTATTTGCGCAGCTTTCATGTTCCTCCTGATGTTACTATACTTTATATAGTAACATGCCGAACCAAGCTAGTCTACTCGTTTGCGTGCG
>CAZJFK010000019.1:0-15850 GCA_964545515.1 uncultured Candidatus Saccharibacteria bacterium
AACGAAAATTAAAAAACACGTGCTGTTTTCGCGGCCAGTGATTGCCATGATTCGGCGTTTTCGTCACCAGTCTGTTGATATATTTCGTGAAGTTTCGGCTGGCGCTGCTATCGATATGCTGACGCCGAGTGCTGGTCCGAGTCATGACACGGCCGTGCTTTATAACTGTGTCGTCACTATGACCGGTGACGGTAACGGTGAGGCTCGTATTACTTCGCTCAAAAATCAGGATCCAACTAGTCAAAATGACCGTGTGGTCAAGGCGATGAATTGGATTTTGGCCAAGCATGTACTGATTTCGGGTTACGATCCGCAGACGGTAAATGCTTGTGAGCTATGGTGTTATGTGAGCGATGATGATCGGCTGACGGTACGGTTCAACGACAATTCCGGTACCTACAAGCCTGACGATGCTCGCGGAGCTGCGCTTGAACAGTATCTGCGGGTACTTTTTGGCCTGCCGGTCGAGTACGCACCTATGAACTGGTCCGAATTAGCGCAGTGATACTGTGTTGATTTAAAACCCTATGCTCTTGCGCGGGGTTTTTAATTTGCGAGCAAAATTAAAACCTCGCTTTCCCGTAGGAATGCGAGGCATTGTGACGTACTAGACCAGAGCTGGAATACGTGGCACTACCAGATCATGGTGGATGGTGCGGCACATGTTTTTGATGGCTTCGACACTCATCCCACGATAGACTTGCTCTGTAATTGGAAAGCTAAATATGGCTTCTAGCGGTGCACGGCGATCAAATACTTTCATGCCGTATTCTTTGCGGTCGATTGCCATTGGTAGCATATGACCGGTTCCGACGAGCTTGCCGACCACGATTGTAGCGTCGAATTCGACGGCCATTTCGGCGAATCCGAATTTCCAATCATCATCGTTGCCGATTCGATTGATATGCCCAGCACCAAAGAGTGCTAGCAACCCACCGTGAGCCAGGACGTTCTTGCCCTTTTGCTTGGCTTCGTCGCGAGCTTCGGCTTTGTGGCGTTTGACCGCAATATCGCCACGCGATATGAGCAGCGGAGCCACAAATGGATTACGCCACAAGTCGTGTTTGGCCATGATTGCGCCATTTCGCGGTGTAACCGCACCCAAAACCAGTGGGTCTAGGTAGGATTCATGGTTGAGAACCAGCACGACCGGGCCTTCCATGGGGATAGCCTCGCGGTTGTGGACGGTGACATTGAGACCAAGCAGGTGCTTGGACACCTTGGCGGTCCGTCGCACCATGCTAGTGGTGTAATATGCCTGCCGCCCCATGCTGCGCGGACGATGCTGACTTTTTTGAAACGTAGAGGTTTCGATTGCCCCTGCGGTATCAGTAGCCATCGGGCTCCTTGGTCTAGTTTTTATACTTGCTAGTCTCTGGTTTGAGACCTTGGTATATTATAACATAAAATATATATTTTGCTAATTTTCCCAGTTGAAATCAGGGTGGCCAAAATGACCATATTCGGCAGTTTTTTCGTAGATTGGTTTTTTGAGATCAAGCAGCTCGATGATGCCATTTGGCGATAGGTCGTAGCCCTCGATGACTTTTTCTACCCCATCGACGACAGCCGTGGCTTCGAGTGGTTGATTGTAGCCGATGGCATATGCTAGGTAGATATAGACTTCGCGTGCCTGAAAACGTCGCAGATAGTCGATAGCTATCTTGCGAGCGGCGTAGGCGGCTGACCGGTCGACTTTGCTCGGGTCTTTGCCGCTAAATGCCCCTCCACCGATAGGTATACGTGGGCCATAGTTGTCTACTATAAGTTTGCGGCCAGTTAGACCAGCGTCGGCATCGAAACCACCTTGGTGCCAGTCACCTGCGGGGTTGACGTGTAGTTCGACTTGGGATTTCGGCTTGTGGCCGGCTACACCCCCGCTGTTGGCATATTCGGCTAGGGTTTGGGTTTCAAGCCAGGTTATAACAGCTCGTTCGAGCTCTTTTTGGGGAGCATTTTGAAAGCTTGCTACCACCGATACGATGACATTATCATGCAGCGTTACTTGGGTCTTGCCATCGTATGGCCATTTTTGGTACAGATACTGGTTCAATTCACGGGACAGGATTACCTCGAGCGGCAGTAGCGCCTCTGTTTCATTGGTGGCATAACCTACCATGATACCTTGGTCGCCAGCCCCACCGATGTCAACTCCTTGGGCGATTTCGGGGCTTTGTTTGGCTAGGTTGACGATAACTTCGACGTCGCCAGCAATTCTTTTTACGATTTTTTTGACATTTACTCGCTTGGTGAGACTAGTGACCTCGCCTGTCACAAATACAGTGCCGTGTCCACCAGCTACGTCTATGCCTACTCTGGAATTTGGATCACCGGCTAGATAGGCGTCGAGCAGGGCGTCCGAGATTCGGTCGCAGATTTTGTCTGGGTGCTTAGGGCTGACTGATTCAGCTGTGCGATATTTTGACATAATAAAAAACTCCTTTCGTATCTTACTATCCGGGCGGCAAGATAAAGGAGTCCTATGAGTCTTATCTGTCCGCTCGGGCTAGAATTAGCACCTTGTTAGCTGTAAGACTAATAGGTTGCTGGCGGGTCATTGAGCTAGTTCTCTCGGCCGCCTCTTGATACTGATAATTTAATGTTCTACATAATTATAACACAAAAGAAACAAGGCGGAGATTTCTCTCCGCCTTGTCACTATTCGTTGGGTGCCGCTACACGAGCGACACGTTGAGGTTGTTGTCAATCACGACGCGGCCGTGCGGCTGAATCGGTTTCGGCGCATCGCCGACCTTTTCACCCGCGTCGTCGCGGTCCCAGACCAGCCTTTCGTCGCCGTTCTGGTCCAGCCGATCCACGGCTGCGCCCAGGTTGACACTGATCATCGACTCACCATGACCACGGTAGTTCTGGAAGACGTTCGCTCGCCAGAAGACGTCATTCATCAGGCTGATGAAGTCCTCTTCGACCGACGGGTACTCGTCTTGCAGTTCGCCGAGACGTTGCTCGGCCTCTTCGCCTCGGGCGAAGGTGTAGCGCAGCGTGTGATAGGTGCGACCGTTACCCTTGGGGTCTCTACGACCCTTGGGGTCCTTGCGCTCCTGTCGCCAGACACTGACCATGTAGTAGCCAGCATCGGCGAGCTGATCGAGCAGATTCTCGAAAGAATACCGCTCGTCATCACCCGACTTGACCAGCTGCACCGAGGACGGCCCATCCGTGCGGAAAGTCCGCCGGTTCAGGCTCTCGGTCCAGGTTTCCTGGTCGCGCTCCGGCACGTAATTCGGAATTCGCTTGTCGTTGCTCATCGAGAGCTGGACCATGATGATACGAGGGTCGTTCATGACACTCACCTAACTGTTAAATAACGAATGTGACTATTTAATTATACACCAAAAAGCATAAAATGTCAATAGTCTACATCAGTTGCATAGCTTGAAATGCTATAAAATTAAGACATAAAATTATGAGGTATGTCAATCAGACGAGTGCTATGATTTGGGCTGCGGCGGCTAATATTATTGACTTTTCGTGACAAATATCACATTATATACGTGTAATCTACTATTCATAGTGAGGTTCTTTACGAGAGGAATGAAATCATGTCGCTTGATTTTGCGTTGTTTAATCACGCTGCCGTACTGGCGGTTGAGCCATACGCGATGGTTGCCGGGGCTGTTTTGGGGGCTATTCTAGGCGGTATTGTTGGTGCATTTGTGTTTGGGAGCTCTGTATGTAGCTCAGCACGAGTGCATGGAAGTACGCGTGATCTGAAGCGCCCTGGGCACATTGCAGCCGGCGTAGGAGTCACCTTGCTGTTTGCGGCGATGGGCTATGGCCTTGGCGGAATCATTGGGCCGGTGGTAGCCGCCGTCCTGGTTTCGGAGCTGTTTTGGTTAGTGATGTGTATCATCTTGGTCATGGCAGTGGCGTTTTTCTTGCGTCAGCAGCGCTCCCCCAGGTGATATTTCCACCCAACCCCTCTACTTAGGTGTAGAGGGGTTTTAAAGTGGCGGATTAAGCTGCTATACCTCGGTAGTTTTGGCTAATGCACCAACCAATTTATCTGATTTGTCGACTACATAATAGACGTTGCGACCGATTTTTTTGCGTGATACTAGATTGGCATTAAGTAGGACTTTTAAATGCTGCGAAGTGAGTGGCTCTGATAATTTCATACTAGACGCTAATTGTCCTACACTGACGTTGTCGTGCTTTAATAGTGCTCGAAATATCGTACAGCGGTTTGGTTCGCCTAGGGCATCAAAAGCACGGGCTAGGCGTTTTACGTCTATTGTGCCTACGTATTCACGGAATTTTTGGTGCTCAGCGGGCGTTAGCATGTCTATACGCTTTCGTAGCCTGGGAAATAATCAAATTTAGAGTGCGCGTCATCTATGTCTAGGCCATTTAGTGTGCCCTCAAAAGCTTCGGTCATGGGTTCTGGGCCAGATACGTAGTATATTGGATTATTTAATTTGGCTCCGGCTTCGCGTATGGCGTCCTCGGTGATACGCTCATCACCGTAGAAATACCTGACATTGATGTCGTTATGCTTGCTAGCTAGGTTATCTAGCATTGTTTTGTAGGCCGTAGTCTCGGGGCTACGATTGGCGTATAGGATTTCGATATTAGCTCCTTTGCCGTCATGTTCCATCTGATCTAGAATTGAATGAAAAGGCGTGAAACCTATACCACCTACTATGAATACGTAGTCTTTTGAGAAATCATCAATTACGAAGCTACCATCTGGGGAATCTGCTTCGATTTCGTCGCCAGGTTGTAGATTATTTAGGGCTTTTTTGAAGCTACTACTGGCGTCGCCGTAGAGACGAGTTGTGATGCTGACGTGCCCGGTATACGGTGCGCTAGATATTGTAAACCAACGCTCTATTCCCCTATCATCGGGGTTATCGTGAGGTAGGACGTAGTGTATGAATTGACCTGGCCGCCAAATTACATCTTGGGGCGTGTCAAATATAAATTCGGTTACCTCGCCTTCAAGTTGTTGTTTTTCGCGGAAAGTTAATTTCATAATACTTAAATCCTTGTTTAACTATTTATACTTTGAATATATCACTAGATGTATTTGGTGTCAAAGCCTGGCCGGCTTGAACATTTAAACCCACCCTTCGTGAGGTTACATCTGGCGCAGTTTGCGTAGTATGGCAAGTGTTGAGCTGTCGCCGATGCCCGATTCAGTACCCTCTTGTAGGGCGTGATCGATGTTTTGAGCTAGTGTTTTGCCTAGTTCAACTCCCCATTGGTCGAAGCTATTTATACCCCATAGGACGCCTTGAACGAAGATTTTGTGTTCATATAGAGCTATCAATTGGCCCAGCGTGCGCGGGGTTAACTCTGGCGCTACGATAGTGTTTGATGCGCGATTACCAGGGAAAGTCTTGTGCGGTACAAGTGATTCTTCTACCCCCTCGCTACGGACGTCGTCGGCAGTTTTGCCAAAAGCTAGTGCTTGAGGCTGCGCTAGCAGATTGGCTGTGAGTTTGCGGTGATGTGTATCGGCGTTATCTGGATTATTTAGTGAGCGGGCAAAACCTACGAAATCGCTAGCAACTTTGCGGGTTCCTTGGTGGAGTAATTGATAAAAAGCGTGCTGGCCATTGGTGCCTGGTTCGCCCCATACAACTGGGCCTGTTTTGACATCAACTAGCGAGCCATCGCGTCGGACGCGCTTGCCATTGCTCTCCATATTCGCTTGCTGGAAATATGCCGCAAAACGATGCAAATAATCGCTATATGGCAGTATGGCTTCGCTTTCATAGCCCTGCATGTCAGTATTCCAGATGCCGATTAGGGCTAGAATCACAGGCGCATTTTGCTCTAATGGAGCGTGTTTGAAGTGCTCATCGATATCATGCATACCAGCTAGCATTTCACGGAAATTAGTCGCACCAATCGATAGCATAACCGATAGTCCGATGGCGCTGCCTAGTGAATAGCGTCCACCTACCCAATCCCAGAATTCAAACATATTGGCAGTGTCTATGCCAAATTCAGCTACTTTTTCGGTATTGGTTGAGAGTGCGACGAAGTGCTTGGCGATGGCTGATTCATCATACATAGCGTCTAGTATCCATTTGCGAGCTGTATGGGCGTTAGTCATGGTTTCGTCAGTGGTGAATGTCTTGCTGGCAATCAGAAATAGCGTTTCGGCTGGATCGAGATCTATTAGCGCTTCGGCGATATCGGTGCCGTCGACATTGGATACAAATTGGATGTTTAGATTGCGGTAACTGTAATATTTGAGTGCCTCGGTAGCCATGACAGGGCCTAGGTCACTACCACCGATACCAATATTGATGATATTACGGATGACTTTGCCACTATGGCCACGCCATTCGCCACTCTGGATGCGATGTGTGAAGTCGGACATTTTATCGAGTACAGTATGGACGTCTTGGACGACGTCATTGTCGTCGATAATTAGGGTTTCGTCTTCGGGTAGTCGTAGGGCCGTATGCAATACTGCACGGTTTTCGGTGGTATTAATCTTTTCGCCACTAAACATAGCGTCGCGCCACTGCTCTACTCCGGCGCTACGGGCTAGTTCAAACATGCCAGCGAGCGCTTCGCTATCGATTTGATTTTTGGAATAATCTATATATAGATCGGCGGCTTGAACTGCAAAATTCACTCCTCGGGCGGGGTCGGCGGCGAATAAATTACGGATAGATTCGATATTGCGAGCTCTGTCGTGCAATTGGTGCCATTTATCACTATTAGTTACGCTGACTGATTCTGGAACGCTCATGGTTTATCCTTTTTATTTTTATGTATGACTAATCTATTAATAATTATACTACTTATGCTCCGCTCGTCATAATTTTACGTACGAAAGCTTGTAAATACTTACGCTTAGGTGTACTATGTAGGCGTAATTAGACAAAGGGTTTCATGACATTTCGTGAATATGAACACTATGTCACTATACGCAAGTACGATGGCATACCTGAGTCCGAACTAAACACTCTATACGAGCTGCGTATTGCCTTTTATCGCCAAATCAAAACATTAGCCAGATTCGTAATCGACCGATTAAACGCTTAATCTCCGTAGATTTTATCAAATTCTGTGTAGCCGCTCGCCGCAAGTTGTTCTAGCTGGTGGCCTAGATTGCGAGCCATCGGTATTATAGATACCACAGCGCCGTTGGCACGCTCCGTCTCCGCTCTAGCTAGTATCTCGGCGTAATCGCTTTCGGCGACTTTTTTGCCGACTAGTATTGCTTTTTTGGCTGTATTTTGGGGTGGCGTGAATTGTTTGTCCTGCAAAATCGTAACTAATCGTTCAAATCCTATTGAAAATCCGCAAGCAGCGATGTCTTGTCCACTAAATTTGCCAATCATTTTGTCGTAGCGACCACCACCGGCGATTGATGAACCCAGGCCGTCGGCCGTGGCTTCAAAGATTGGCCCGGTGTAGTATCCCATACCCCGTACTAGACTTGGGTTAAATACGACTCTGACGTTGTTGGCGACGCCACTAACGGCACTCAGGATTGTTTGTAGATCGCTAACTATTTGGCTATTGGGATCGCCATCTGTCCAGCTGTTGAAATCATTGACGCTCACGCCGTCCGCTGCTCGTCTAAATAAATCAACGAATTTATCTACTGCTTCTGTCGGTAGTCCACTTGTCAGTAGCTCGCTATGTACCCCGTCTAGGCCAATTTTGTCGTTTTTGTCGAGTGTAATTAGGACGCTGGCGTGACTAGTGTCGTCAAATCCAGCCCAACGTGCAGCTTGGATTAGTATGCGTCTGTCGTTGACGTGTAGCGTCACGCCCCCAAGCGAGCTATCGGTAGCTATTTGTGCGAGTGCTCGCACGCCAGTGGTTAGTACATCGATTTCAGCTAGGATTGAGCTATCGCCGATGATGTCCATGTCGCACTGCATAAATTGGCGAAAACGGCCTTTTTGTGGTGCATCTGCTCGCCAAACTGGACCAATTTGTAATGATTTAAATGGCATAGTTAGATTGCCGGCATTCGCCGCTACGTAGCGCGCTAGTGGTACTGTCAGGTCGTATCGTAGGGCGCTATCAGCAATTTCGTCGCCAGATTCGACGGCGCGTTTTAATTCTTCGCCGCGTTTGAGGATCTTGAAAATCAGCTTTTCGTTATCACCACCGTCACCAGTCGATAAATTACCAAGATGCTCGACGGCCGGGGTCTCGATTTTGTCAAATCCAGATAGACTAGCTGTTTTGGCGATAACGCCTAGCAGATAATCACGAATTTTCATGTCAGCTGGTAGGATATCGCGCATACCGCGTACGGGTGTTTTGGTCATAATTATCTATATTATAACCTACCGAGTGCCAGATATAAAAACCAATCTAGGCGCTTGTTTGATCGGTATCCTTGACTAGCCTCATAGATTATTGTAATATTTGCCTATCGTAACACTGCGAGTACCTTAGGAGTTATCATGTTGGAAAAGTTCTTCTGTCGATATCTGGGACATAAATACATGACTGTTCGGCCGAATGTCGTGGCGATGTATTATGCTTGTCGGCGTTGCGGCAAAATTCGTAATCAGCGTGAATATGATGCCTGCGAATATGAGGCTATTCTGTGGTCGAAAATCATGAGTAGGACTGGCGAGTCCTTGCATGATGTTCAGTATAATCACGTTTACCGTGAAGAAGTTACCACCGCTGTCCACCTTTTTTTGAGCTCTGACGGTGAACCAACATAGCAAATAACCCACACTTGGTGGGTTATTTTAAACTTCGAGTTTGCTATAAATCTTTGGTTAGAAAAATCGCCACTTTTTCGTAAAAGCTCTCTACATATAAGTCTTCGATGTTGGCCCGAGCTTCGGTGGTATTTTCGTTAGACAGCATTGTACCGAGTACATCGCGTAGTTCGTCTTCGGTGAATTGGTACTCTACTCCATCTGTTATGTGATTAAGGGTGGTTTGTGATTCATCGGTTTTGAGGAATAGTTCTAGAGTGTAATCAAGCCTCTTGTCGGACGATATCTGGCTGGTCATGATTGTATCGATATAGTACAAGAAATAGCTATGAACTAGCTGTTCGCGCAGGCCAGTTTCCTCGACTTCTTCGTAGGTTTTGGAGCTGTCAATGAAATCCTTAATTGAGGTATTTCGCTCTACGAGACTGCTTAGATAAGCATCACGATAAGTCTCTAATTTGGCTGTTGGTAGCTTTTCGTCCATTTCGTGGCTTAGCTCTGCCATCAGATTAGATATGTCGTCACCTAGATCATCTGGATTGAATTTGGATAAATCTTCCATATTATCATTATAACATAACCGTATTGTAAAGTCAATATCAGAGCTTAGTCAAATAGGACTCGGCGGACTTTTTCAGAGAATTTTTGGTCGTAGAATCGTTCGATATGGCCTTTGGCCTCGCGATCATCGTCTAGGAGCATAGCTGCTACTTGGCCGCGAATCTCACTCGCGTCGATACTGTATTCACTGCCATCGACGTACTGATTAACTGATTTTTGTGAGCCATCAGTTTCATAGAGAACTTCGGCGATCTGGTCTACCCGTTCGTTCAGAGGTGCGCGTTTAAAAATACCGTCTAGATAGTATAAGAAATAGGTTTGTACCTTTTTTTCGAATTCAGCCGTCATTAGATTTGCCATACCCTGTTGGCCTATGCCTTTTTGTAGGATTTTGTCACGATATTGCAGCTGGGCGTAGTATGAATTTCGCAGTGAATCTAGGTGTTTTTGGTTTTCGGCGTCCATTGATTCATTGAGACCCGCCAAAAGCTCACCTATTTCTGGGTCAAAATCATTGGGATTAAAATCAAAATTTGGACTATTTTCCATAGCTATATATTACCATAATACCCTCCAAAAGTCAATGTAGGGTTTCGAGGTAGTTTTTGAGCACGACCGCTTGATTGTGTTCGGTGTCTTTGGCGCCATATAGTAGCGTCAGGGTGCTCTGACCCTTGGCATCAGCTAGAATTTGAGCTGGAATATTGGATTTTTTGAGCTCTATTAGATATTTTGCCTGGAATCCGTCCCATTTGGCTGGGTCGTGGCCGAACCAATTTCGTAGCTCGGTACTCGGTGCGACGTCGCGATACCACTCGCTAGCATTTAGTTTTTCTTTGGTGATGCCTCGTGGCCATAGGCGGTCGACGAGTACTCGGTGTCCGTCACTGGCTGACGGTTCATCATAGGCGCGTTTTATTTGAATGTTCATATTATTAGTGTACTACTAGTCGTCAAGTAGACAAAAATCAGGAGTTATTATACAGTATGGTCAGTGTCGTATACTCGACAAGTTCCTAAGGAGTGAAAATGAATTTGCCGTCTCTAATTTTTGGGCCATTTCGTGTCGCTATCTATTCGGTAGTCTACAAACGTGGGCGCAAAGAATATGCGGTCGACATGGTGATGTCGCCCAGGGTTGTCGGAGCTGCTTCTGGCAAGGGTTCCGGAAAAAAGGGTCAGTCTCATGGATCTCGCCAGTTCCTGTTGCACCAGATTCAAGGTGGATTACAGCAGGCCTATGGCGATGAGTTGGCTAAATTGCACCTAGGTTCTCTCGATTATCGTAATATCGAGATTAAACGGTCGCGTTCAGCCGGCTGGCGCCAGCATTGGGATTACCTGGTGCATGGCAGTGGACTATTGCTATCCAAATCACAGTAACTAATCCTACTAGGAGGTAAGCATGGAGCTGATCTGGGCTGTACTTGTGATTTATTTGGTCATAGTCAAAGGTCTGGCTCTGTGGCGTTCGGCGAGACTGGGTCAACCGATTTGGTTCGGTGTGATGCTGGTCTTGCAGACGGCGGGCGTCTTGGAGCTTTTCTATCTCTTCACTCATCGTGAACCTAGTCGTAATCGCCCGTAATGGGCATGGTTGACTAGTTACCCGCACTTGATGGTGCGGGTTTTAAATTTCTGATACAAAAAGCCGTCCTTATCTGTTATGCTTAGGTATAGATGAGTGTTTTTGATATACTGCGCAAATTTACGTCTCGCGACCGTGATGCATTGAATACGTCTTTTCCGGCTATCGAGAAATTTGACGGCAATCTGACCCCGAACTTGCGAGCACTTAGGCTTTCGATGTCGATTGCTGATTTACTCCTATCGATGGGTGTTTCGGCAAATAGTGTCGTGTCGCAAATTTTGGACATCACAGAGCGGTATTGTAGTATGCCGGTGCACGTCGATATTCTGGCCAATCTGATATTGATATCACAGCTACGAGGTATCGACAAAGAGCCGTTGACCTTAGTTCGTCCGGTCGGTACTCGCGCGGCAAATTATATGACCATCCAGAAAGTTCAGCGCTTAGTGCGCAGTATCGACAGGGGTGAACTGTCATTAGATAAGGCCGAGATTAAATTCAACGAGATTATAGACGGCGCCAAATCATATCCCTGGTGGGTTGTGATGCTTGGCAATGGTATCCTGGTAGCCGGTGTGGCGATGATGTTTACGTCGTCGGTACGTGATATATTGGTGACTTTTGTCATCGGTATAGCTGTCGATAGGCTGCTTTATTTTGCTGGCAAGCTGGATTTTCCGGGCTTTTTCAAGCAAATTATTGCTGCTGCTTTTGTGACTTTTGTAGCAGCGCTAATCAATTATATGGGCAAAAACGGCATCGAATTTTTTAGTGGTATGAATCCTACTCTTGTTGTTGTGGGTGGAATCATCATGTTGGTTGCGGGCTTGGCTTTCGTCGGTGCTATACAAGATGCCATCGAGGAATATTATCTGACGGCCAATTCGCGCATGACCAAGGTTTTGATGCAGACTATAGGTATTGTGGTCGGCATCATGGTTGGTTTGTATTTTGCGCGTAAGCTCGAAATAGGTATCGCTGTGTCGCCAGACCCACTACTACTCAACACTGTGATCATGCAGATTATAGGTTCTGGTTTTGCGGCCGCCGGCTATGCTCTTTCGACTCATACTTACTCCAAAGCTATCTTGCAGATTGGTACAATTGGCGGTATTACGATTGCCATTTATTACTGGATTGTGCATACCTGGGGTGTATCTGTGGTGCCGGCTAGCGGTATCGCCGCTCTCTTTGTCGGTATATCCGCCTCGCTGGTGTCTCGGTTTTGGCGTACTCCGTCGGTCGGAATTATATCGGCAGGTATCATCCCGCTGGTGCCAGGTTTGATGCTATATAACGGTCTGATGCAGCTTATCAATTACCCACCTGGTAATCCGATGTTTTTCAAAGCCCTAGGTACACTTTTTGCGGTGATTACCACTGGGCTGGCGATTGCCGCCGGTGCGTCGTTTGGTAACATGATTAGTCGTCCTATGAAGCGAAAACTCGCCCATGCCCGTAACCTTGCGCAGTTTACTAAGCTGTCAAACTGGCGTTTCGTGCCCAAGCGTCACCGTGGCCTGGCATCGTATGCTTTGAATCCATCAAAATTATTGAATTTCCGTGGCAAAAATCACACCCAGTCTAGCCCAGACGACCTATAATCGGCGTCAGACGCACTAGTGTATACTAGTAAAATGGATAACTCACAAAAACTCGAAGGCACCAAGCTAGCTGATTTTACGCCGCTTAGCGAGGTTGCCGAACTACAAATTATTGATATCAAACCTGGTGATGGTGCCGAAGTACCCGAGGGTGCGACGATTACGGCGCACTATACTGGTGCACTAGTGAGCGACGGGACTATTTTTCAGTCTAGTCATGATTTTGGCGACGCTATTTCTTTTCCGCTCAGCGGTGTGATTGCCGGCTGGACTAGGGGTGTACCTGGCATGAAGATTGGCGGCACTAGGCGGCTAGTTATTCCGGCTGATATGGCATATGGGTCTAGCAGTCCCGCGCCAAATATCCCACCAAATAGTGATTTGGTGTTTGACATCGAACTCGTGGCTATAAATTAGCTATTTATAGGTTTGCTTGGGTCGTAATCTTTGTCGAAATCGTAGGCTTTGCGTAGCATGTCGTAGGTAGTCATGTTGATATTGTCATGACCTGCCCCATCTGGGCCGACTGAGCCGTTTGCGGCACCTTCGTATACTTTGCCGGCTGCAAGTGCTAGTGTGGCCATAGTTGGCGGTGCTTTGTATATGCCTGGATCGGCGCGACCTGTAAAAATTAGCTCGCCCTCACTATCGCCGTTGTAATTCGTCGGTGCTTCGCTAGTGTGAAATACGCGTACTGATGTGCCCTCGACGATTGATGAATTGCCTACATGCCTACCGACAACGCGCAAGACTTTTTGGTGTAGAGTTTTTTCGAGGTGCCTAGCGCCCATATCTTTGTGACTGTTGGCAGATTCTATGATATGGTCTTTGGCGTGGTCGCTGAGTGATACTAGGATTCCGAATTCTTTGCGTAGGGAATCATTGATGAGATTTAGCTTGCTATCAACAACTTTTTTGAGGTCTTCGTGGCTTAATTCGTTAAAAACGATAATTTCGTCGATACGACCTAGGAATTCTGGTCGGAAATAGCGTTTGAGTGAGCTGCGACCGATGCTATCGACGTCTTTTTTGCGTGAACCGCTGCCGTCAGTATCAAAACCAATGCTGTTTTTGTTCATTTCAATAGCGCCGGCGTTGGTTGTTATGATGATAATTGCATCGCGGAAGTTGATTTCCTCGCCGTTTGCTAGGACTAGTCGCCCGTCATCCATGATTTGTAGCATGGTGTCGTGTAGGCTTTTGTTGCCTTTTTCGCCTTCATCAAAGATTATTACGGTGCCTGGCTTTTCGACTTTTTCTTTGGTTAGAAGCGGCTCGTCGTTGTAGCCGACATAACCTTTGGGTGATCCGGTCAGTGATGTGGCACCAAAAGTACCAGAAAAGCTCGAACAATCGATTTTTATTAGATTACCAGCTGTACCGTCGTCGCTCAGGAATCGTGCTAGGGCGCGGCCTATTTCAGTCTTGCCTACTCCGGTAGGTCCCTGAAAAATAAAGTTAGCCATAGGAGTAGGATCGCCTTCGATGCGGACTTTGGCCATTTCGAGTGCGCCGATGATTGCCTCGATTGCTTCGGGCTGACCGATGACGTGCGATTCTAGATCGCGTCGCAGTTCATGGTAGGGGCTTTCGACGTTTTGGAGCGGAATAAACCCATCAAAATCCAGGGCCTTGGCACCGAGTTGGCGCAGGGCGGGCCTAGCTTCAATCGCTAAGTGTTCCTGATTATGGTTGTTTAACGTTACAATCTCGAAATCTTTTCCAGACATGGGGGCTCCAATCCTCTACTTGCGTTAACTTTCTAATTTAAGCATATATTTGCATAATATTCAACTAGATTGAAAATATATTAATACCCCTTATGTTAAGGGGTATTAAGCTGAGCAAAATATCTAGTTAATCTATTCGTCTAAGAGCTTGTCCCAGTCGGGTTCTTCTTCGTCGTTTTGCTTGTATTTATGCCCTAGTTTGTCTTCGAGGCCGCGTATGACTTCCATATGCATCATGCCGCTATCGAGAATATCGACGAACTTGGCCCAGTCTGATTGAGCTGTGTCTCTGTATGTTTCGTTAGGGTTGATTCGGTCCGGTATTCGGGCAAATTCACCTGATTCGGGTAGTAATATGTAGCGGTCAAGCGTCATGTGCATAGCACCGGATTCTAGGTACATTTTAGAGCCCATCAGCGCTAATTTGCCCTCTGTGTCGGTCCTGCGTACTAGGGTGTAATGTGCCCCAGTGGCGTCTTGCCAATCGATAGAGTCATCAAATGAATCTTCGAGGATGACTTCCGATGCCTTTAGTCCGGCATTGCAGGTATTTTCATCCATTAGAATGCTATCGCCACGCTGAAACCATTTATCGAAATTTTTATTAGATTCCATCGCGGTAGCTCCAATCTGTTGCCAAATCAAATCCGTATGGGTGGTGTGATACGAATCCACCGGTGTCGTATACCTTGCCTAGTCCCATACTGGTCTCGACTATTGAACATCGTGGATAGATTGCATAATTTGCAGCCACTAGTACATAGCCGTCTTGGTCGATTTTGGCACCGTCGCTACGTACCGTGTATTTGCCACCGTTACCGCAGGCACCCATGACGACGCCCATGGGCAGGTCGTAGTAGGTTTCACGGTGTGATACGCCCTTGGAGTCACTCCAATATTGAGCACCCTTGGATAGTGTCAGGGTCTGGGGTGTGGGTTTGAGTGCCGCAGCTAGTCTTTCGGCGGCTATCTGAGCCTCGGTTTTGATAGGTTTTGAGCGTTTGATAGTATAAATTCTGAACACACCACTGCTGATGAAATCGCCACTAGGGTTCTCGATTACTTTGTCTCCACGCTTGATACCCGCTAGTCCGGCGTCGTCTAGGATGTCGGTGATAGTCTGGCTGGCGGTTATGACTCGGATCTTGATGTCACCATCTACCACTAGAACTGGTCGCGATTTATAGATGTTTATCACCGTGTCACTAGTAATTGCACTATCTAGGCTTGGTTCGACCACATCTTCACTCTCGGGGCTGATATCGGTTGATTTTAGGGCTTCTTTGACATCCGGGGCATAGGATACGGTTTTGACCGTCTGGTTGCCGTCGTGAACTGTTATCAGATGGCCACTAGCCAGTGACGTAGCGTCTATATGGGTATTACCAAGCATCATAGCCCCTAGGGCAAAAACCATAGTGGCGCTGAGTAATAATTTTTTATCGAGTGCTCGCAGGTGATTAAATGTTCCCTGCAGGTGAGCAAAAATTCTATTCATAATGTGTTCAAAACTGAACATAACCATTATAACATATATATCACGAAAAAGATAGCCCTAAGCACTATAATAGCGGATTTCTAGGGGCAAATTTGTCTAAAATATGCTTCAAATACAGATTGAAATACATTTTTTGATAGTAAGTGTTGACTTTACACTTAGGGCTTGTATAATGAAATTATGAA
>CAZJFK010000020.1:0-11975 GCA_964545515.1 uncultured Candidatus Saccharibacteria bacterium
TATATAGACCGACATATTCTTTAGCACACTTCTTTTCATGCGTTAAACACTTCGCGGCAGAATCCCCCGCGCCATCAATATAATTCTGCTTAATATAACAGCCAACAAACAGTAATATAACAATCGACAGCATGATTATCACTAAGTCCTTCGGTGATAACTTCATCTTCTTAAAAACTAGGTTCTTTTTTCGTGTTACTTTTTTGACCATACATCATTATTTTAGCATAAGCTTAAAACTCACGAGCGTAGTAGGAGTATAATAACCCCATGACCAAAGGTGAGACAGAACTACTAACCACAGCCACCAAAGCTGCTGCAAATTCATACTGTAAATATTCTAATTTCCCTGTTGGGGCGGCTGTGCTATGTAGCGACGGCACGGTCTTTGACGGATGCAATGTCGAAAACGCCAGCTACGGACTAACTATCTGCGCCGAACGAAATGCCATATTCAAAGCCGTGTCGAGCGGTTACACCAAATTCACCGCCATCGCCGTAGATTGTCCAAAAGGCGACGCGAGTGGCGACCCAGATTCCGTCATGCCGTGCGGTGCTTGCCGCCAAGTAATGCGCGAATTTATGGATGAAGATACGGTAGTACTAGTCCGCGGCGTCGGCAAATTCACCCTAGGAGACCTACTACCACGCGCCTTTCATCTAGATAAATAATACTTCCAATCATCTGCTACATATTGCTTTTTAAGACTAAAAGTGATATAATATAGATATAAATTGGAGAATGTTGTGGAAGTATTGAAGTCCAAAAATAATCGTGTCAAAAAAGGCGTAGCCGTACTTGGTATTGCCTCGTCTGCCCTAGTCGGCTGCGGTAGCCATAATCCCGCGAATGCCGAGCCGGGCCCTGCCCCCATAAATCCATTTGAGGTATCCCAGCCGTCGCTCCAAGACAAACTAACCCCAGGCTGGCAAGAAGCCCTAAACGGCTTCAACGGCGATATCGACATTGCCGTTTATGACCATATTACTAATCAATCGGCCGCATTTACCATCAATACTGGGCCAGCAACATTTGATACCGCTAGCACCATCAAACTACCCGTCGCCGTCGAGGCAACCCTACAAGGCCAGGCTCGTGGTGATCTAAACCAGTGTGACGCCCTACCTGTGCCCACTCCTATGACCTGCGACCAGCTCGAAAACGCTATACCCATGATTCGTCGCAGTGACAATTCTGCCACTACTACACTCTGGCGCAAAATCGGCGGACAACCCGCAGTACAGGCCCTATTTAATCAAGTTGCACCCGATGCTACCGCCGGTAGTTCATGGGGATTATCACAAGTCACCGCCCATAGCCTCTTAGCTGTCGAAAACGAAGTCGCCTATCCAGGCAATCTACTCACCCCCGAATCAGCAGCAGCGATTAATAGCCTGATGGCAACCGTGCAAAGCGACCAACGCTGGGGTGTTGGCGCCGGCACACCCGAGGGCGTAGTGTTTGAAAACAAAAACGGCTGGCTCGACGATGCCAGTACCAATAACCGTTTTTCGAATACATCTAGCTGGACGGTAAATTCTGTCGGCCATGTCCACGGAATAGCTCCAAATGGCCAACCCGTCGATTACACCGCCGCTATCGTATCCCGTGGTAATGCTAATTATCCTACCGGTCAGGATACGCTCAATCGTGTCGCGACAGTGACAAATACCGTCCTCACAAACTAGACATATTACATCATAATCTTGACAAACATAAGCGTTTATGCTAAACTGAGATTATGAAAAACCATGAACACAAAAAAGATAATTTCAAAGACATCGACCAACAGTTTTACGATGCACTCTCGACCGAAGGTCTAGGCGGTGCTCGTGATATTGTCGATAATCTCGAGGCGGAATATGAAGCCTCGAAACAGATGATTAAAGCAGTCGACGCCCTGGAATCTGGCGAAATGGCCGTCCCGCTCGACGAAGCCGATAATGTCGCCGAAGTCCTCGACGGTATCGTCCGCGATCATGAACTTGCCGAACGTCGCCTCAAATTTGCCCGTGACTTATACGCCACCGCCCAAGAACTTGCTACGCTCGAAGACTCATCGCTTCTTTAACGAGTGCAACGTCAATGTATCGTACAGCGCATAAATAATCGCTATCGTGATAATCGCGGAGCGATTATTTATTAGGAAATTATATACATCAAGACTTGTACTATGTAGTATCAGACTGCTGCCGAGTGGCCCCAGTAAAAATGCCGTCGCTAGCAGGGTAAAAGCCAGAGCACTAATTAATCGCTGCCACTTACCATGGCTTACTGGCCCGCTAAATAGTAGCAGCACCGGTGGCACCAAAACCAAAACAGCTGCCACCACGCTAGCTAGTGGCGGAGCATACAGCTCCACGCCAGCGCCCTCAACCCACGGTGTCACGGTATCAGTCCAAGTAGTCGAAAGTAAATACCCAGCACAAAGTGCCAATCCAAGTACACCAAATCGTCGTCGCGTCAGATACGCAAACACGAATAAAATCGCAACTATAACTATCAAAACTATGACTAAATTCATTTTAATCCTAGCGGGAGCTGGACTTTATCGCCGAGCTTTAATCCCACCTCTTTTACTATACCGCTTTTGAGCTCAATAACATAGCGCGCCGGGCCATCCGACCGGTAACGCACCGATTTATCAGGGTCTTTGGAATCATACGAGCTAGGTTGAACATTTTGCTCAATATGCACCACTTTGCCGCCGTCTACCCACACCATATCTATCGGATAATTCATATCTTTCATCCACATAACCGGGATGGTATTGCCATCAAAAACAAAAAGCATCGCGGCATCACTTGCGATATTACTCGTGCCAGATAGGCCTTTTTGGAGATCGGCATTGGTCGTCAGGACCGTAGCATGAAAAGTGTGTCCAGATAATTTCAGAACCGAAGCGTCGATAGTCATCTGCCACCAGAGACCAATCGCACCCACAGCAACAATCAGCGTGAATAAAGCAAACTTTACCCACCGCGACATAGTTTAAGCTCCTACCTTGTCCTTTTTAGGTCGACGCTTGGCATTTTGCTCGACGTATTCGATGATTTTTTCGGCGACATTACGCCCAGTAATAAGCTCAGGGGTTTTAAGGCTAGCCGAAGAATTAACTTCGAGTACTAGCGGTCCGCGATCACTACGCATCATGTCGACACCACAGACTGGCAGCCCCATAGCCTTGGCGGCCTTGATAGCTGTTTTGCGCTCTTCGTCGGTAAGTTTGACAGGAACACCCTCGCCACCTTGGTGAGTATTGCTACGAAAATCACCGTCGAGACTCTGGCGCTTGACGCTAGCGACCACTCGCCCGCCCACGACCAACACGCGAATATCTACACCCGCCGATTCTTTGACAAATTCTTGTACTAGGAAGTTCACGCCCTCGACATAAAATGCCTGCATTACGGCTTTGGCAGCCTTGGGTGTCTCGGCGAGTACGACACCATTGCCGTGAGTACCACGCGCTACTTTGATGATGAGCGGTGTACCACCAGCTAGCTCAACGATGTCTTCGAAGCTGGCAGATTCACGAGCAAATACGGTCTTCGGGATACCGACGCCAGCCTTGGCCAGCACCTGATAAGCACGCAATTTGTCGCGCGAGCGATTAATAGCTAGGCTACTAGCCGTCGTGAAGCTACCCTGAGCTTCAAGCTGGCGGACGATAGCCGTACCGTATTTGGTATAGCTCTGGGCAATACGAGGGATGATAGCATCAAACTTGCTGAGTGACTTGCCTTTGTAACGCACGACAGGGTCGTCTTTGGCAATCGAAGTATAGGCATCCTTGTATTTAATAACCTTGACCTCGTGCCCACGCTTCATAGCTTCTTCACGGAGACGTTTGGTCGTATAATTTGCTGGGCCGTTGCTCAGTATAGCTATTCTCATATTTTTTCCTCTCGTATAACTAATGATTGTAGTTCGGCCGACCTGGCGTCTTCCTCGGCTTTTAGCGGAGAACCCATCGATACGTCGACAATAAATTTTCCTATCAACGTACGCCTACCTATAAGTACAGGATAAACCTGGCTACTACGATCAGCAAGGGTAAAAGTCGCGCGTATCTTGCGGCCACGTATCACCACGGACATACGAACCTTGTATCGTACTTGTTGGTGGCCCATCGAGCTCGCTACGACAACTCGCTCATAATGACGAAAAATCCTAGTAGCTGGCTTACCTGTACGAAATACTACCGTGAGTCCACCATCTGTCTCCGTGGCACTAGCTATATCGAGTGAAGACGTACGCGCACCGGTATCAATCCTGGCGTGCATAGTAGCATTACCAAGCTCTGGAAAAATAACTTTTTCAGCTCGTCCAATGATTGTTTTTGGTGTCCTGGTATTGTTCATAATAATCTGTTAATTATAATATATCTGACGTAATTAGTCAATATTTATAAGTCCAAAAAACGCTTAATCATGTCCGTATACACAGCAGCTTTTTCGTCGACAAATGAGCCAGACGAAACTTGCGGTGCATTGTTTATTTCCAGGAAATAACTCTGCCCAGTGTCAGTATCCGTCACTAGATCAACGCCCGCTACCTGCAAGCCAGTCACTTCGGCGGCTCGTACTGAATCCTCAATGAGCCGAGTATCGATACTATCCACCGGCAGCACCTCAGCACTACCACCCTGCGAAGTATTATTGAGATGCGTCGAACCGTCACCTGTACGTTTGATGACTAGCGCCGGCTTACCTCCTAGTACTAATACACGCAAATCACCAGTATTTGGTATGAATTGCTGCAATATGAAACGTGTATCAGGGTTTTCGTGCACGATACGACCGATATCCTCGCCACCGTGCACTACAAAATTCAGCCGACCCTTAGTCCCGATATTATCCTTGAAAATAGCCAACTCACCAATATCTGGTAGACGACTGATGAGCTCAGCAGTCGGACCGTAGAGAGTATGAGGTATCATGTGCGCTAGACCACTCACCCACAGTAGGAACTGTGTGCTCATTTTGTTGTTGAGCAGGCGCCTATTTAAATATGTATCGGTATATTTAATATCAAAATACTCACAGTATAGAGTCACGGCATGCGCCTCTGCCTCTAAGCTTCCGATATGACGCATGATTACTAGATCAAAATCCCTGACATCAAAACCCTTGCTCGGATGATAAATCACCAATTTATCTGGACTAGCCTCAAAAACTAGCTCTGCAAGATCACAATATTCTACCTGAACGTCGCCACCTAGCAGTCCCTGGACTTTGTGTGCAAAAGCCTCAGACTTACTGAGTGTAGTATCAGATTTGGAGTGCGCTATTAGCAATACCTTTTTCATATAGCTACTTTATCACGTCAGGCTGCAAAAACGCGACTATCACCCTCGTCGGTCGGATCAAACTGAGCCGACAGATACCATTTAATATGTTCCTGACGTTCATGAGCTGACAAATCCTTGATTCCATCAATCGACTGTTTAGCACGCTGATCACCAATATGATACGACAAATCACGAGCATCAAGCACGGTACCACGAGTGGTACGCATAATCTGGTTATACAGACGGCTACGGATAGTCTGACGACTTTTGGCATCTGTCTTGCCCGATTCTAACTGTTCACCGAGAGTCATAATATCGAGCACGTCACGGAAATTACGCATATGTCTGAGATTGTGATTATCCTGAGTTTTGTCGAGATTCATCTGCAAACCAACAGATTTGTAATAATTAACACCCGAAACATACTGCTCATCTACAAGTGTCCGCTCAGCAAGCACACAAAAAGCTTCCTCATATGCTAGGTTAGCGGGGGTCGGTAAGCGCTTAGCGGGGTCGTTCTGCCTAAGTGCATTATCACGACGAAAAACATGCAACCACTCATGAAAAGCCAGACGAATCATATCACGCCTAACAAAAGGTTTTTCACGCCTGAGACCAACCGATACGCCATATTCAGTCTCTTCACAAGCGCGTTTGTCGGTGAAATAAGCTCGATATTTATCGGCCGAAAGACCCATGATATCACGCATCTTGTCGAAATACGGCAACGAATCAGCAACTTCAATTTCGTCTGGTAAATTCTCACCAAATTCTTTGAGACCTGGAAATATTGCGAACAAATCATGTTTGAATTGCTCGCGAGTTTTGGCGTCAAGTTCGACCGGAGCCGTCTCGTCATAGCCATCGACATCACCGGTCCTGTTCAGAAATTCCTCAGCAATATCGCGTAATTTATCGTCGTCACCAGCCAATGCCTGACGTGCTAATTCTCTGTCACCCGCCAAGAACCAATTAAATCTAGCTGGGTCTGGACGACCGAATATTTCGAGATTTTGCTCAGCAGCTCGACGACGAAGCTCAGCTGCCGAAGTACCTTTAAGCCACTCGGCACGTGATTTCTTGCCTAGCATATGAACCACCAAAATATGACGATTAACTTCGTGCAATTTCTGCATCAGTGAATCATATATGGTGTCCTGAGATACATGACTAGTATCCTCGGGAGCATACTCTATGTCATCTATCATACCAAGCAACATCGAGCGATAAGCCATAAGCTCAGTCGTATCAAGTCTAGGAAAATCAATCGCCGGCCATTTATCAACAGATTTAGCTGACAAGAAATCCCGCTTAGCAAATTCACGCTGGTCAGCTTCTTCCTTGGAGTTCTCGTGCGTCTGATATGGCTGATTAGAATCCAGCTCAGCTATGGGCAGACGTTGATAATTGTTAACGATTGTTTTTATGTTTATGGACATTTACGCTTTTAGTATACACTAACATAAGCGTTATGTCAATACTTTAACCGAGGTCAAGTGTCAAGGGCCTAAACATCGGGAATCACGGTATCAGGAGGCAGATCTTGGGCTGGTGGATTCGTGAAGTGATCCGGCGTATCAAACGGTTGTAATTTACCATTAATCTTAGTACCCAATAAGCCCTTGGCACGCAGGCGTATGAAGTCCTGAGCCTCGGGTTTGATATTCGCCCAGGCCATAGGTGATTTCATGAGACCAATAGCTTTGGCGCGTGATATCGCCCAGTTGCCATCGGCATCGCGAGCCTTCAAAGCCTCTATCTGCGACGAAGTCTTCATCTCGGCAAACTTCATAGCATCCATGTTGCTCCATGTCTTGGCACTATTTGTAATCTCGGACAGTTTACGATATCCCTTCTCGACATCACGGCTATAATCACCAATATCCTTGGCGGCAGCGTTAATAGTAGCATTGCTGTTGAGGAAGTGCATATAGGTCTCATGCATATCAGACGTTCGTATCGTATCATGGTGCTTGTTGATAACTTCACGCAAAGCCTTGATACCAGGGTCTTTGGCGGCGGCCAGCATGTCAGTGTAAGCACGCAGTGAATCGACGTCGCCAGCGATAACAGCCTTGTCGATTTCGGCTTTCATGCCCTTGATATCACCAGCCTTAACCGACGAAGCCGTCTTGATGTAGCCGACGTTTTCGCCACCAGCCTGAATAACCTCATTGAGAGCCTTGGCTTTGACCTTGATACTGCCAAGATTATCGACAGTACCGCCAGCCCGAACTTGCAGTTCAACATTGGCTTCTTTTCCGAGATCAACAGCGTAATCCTTGCTCTGCAAAGCCTGAGCAATCGCCGCGTTACTATCGGCAATTCGCTGCTCTCGGAACATATTGTTAGACTCGGCTGAGTACGACGCAAATTGATTTTCTGGATGCGTAGCTGATGTAACCTTGCCGGTTTTGGCCTCTTGCCACCTAGCCTCTTCGCGCGCCTCAAGCATCTTGACGGCATCTTCGTTCATGCGACGCTGACCAATTAGCCTATCGAGCTGAGGATTATGGTGCTCTTGCAAATGCCGCTCAGCACCGGTTTCACCAACTTTTTTAATCTGCTCAGCATAAGTAGATCGTGTGTGGTGACGGCGATAACGTGGGTCATTATGCCACACTGCATCGGTATAATCTTCGCCGAGCTTCTTCCAGCCATCGCGGTTTTTCTGGTCTAGATTACGCCTAAATGCTCGCCTATGGAAATACGTACCGCCGCGATTGGCAGCAGCGGCCTGGGCTTTACCAGCCTGGGTCTTGGAGTGATCTTGTGCCCATTCCTTGGTCTGGCCGACGAGGAATCGCCTCGGATTGTTCATCATACTCGACAACTGTCCCAGTAGTGAGCCCGAGAATTTAATCAAAAACGGCGTAAGAGCCAGCGGCGCTACTTGGATAAACATCGCGAGTAGCACGACACTAATCTGATCGGTGTTTTGAATGACTATAAATGACGCTAGCTGTGAACCACCATACAGTAGCGAAAACATCGGAAATATCATCAACATCGTGGTCAGTAGCTGGCGCCACTTGGTGAAATATTGCTCGGTATTAGGCAACAGATAGGCCACAAAAGCTAGTGGCGAGATGATAACCAGCACGGTAATCAAAGCCTGGCGTGCCGCTAGAACCATCAGAGCGATGAGAACGCTCAGTAGACCTGATACTAATATAGGGAACAACATAAATACCAGTGCTGTCACCGATCCACCGATTGCCGCACCAGTAAACGCCGCATAGCCAGCTATACCAGCCACTGCGATAGTACCGCCACTGAGCAAGAATTCGGTCATGCTCTTCCAGTTGAGCATGCTGCCACCCGGCATCGGCGACGGCAATGATTCACGAATTTGTATCAAAGCTTTCTGGATACTATCACCCAAGATGTTTGATAGGTCGACCGCTACCGTACAGACATAATACGAAACATTGACCAATATCGCCGCCAGAATCAGCTTGGGGATCATCTTTTTGATTTCGTAATTACTGATACCATAGCTAGTCAGCTGAGCATAAATGATTAACATAAAAGCGATGATGAAACAGGCATTGGCTATTCCACGCGTCACGTTCCAAGCCTGATATAGACCGCTAGATGTGTCGTTGCTCAGGGGTTTGACCGTCAGGAATCCACTAATCATATTGAAGGTATGATCCATGCCGTCGGCTATCCAGCGCGAAATACTACAAATAATCCAACCGATACCCGTCACAGCACATGACGTTTCGCTCTTTTCGGCATTTACTACGCCTACACCATCTGCCCCAGTACCAGCGGCAACAGTCAGCGCCTCACCCGTCGGTGGACGAGGGTTGCTATACACTTGACCATCGTAGGTATAAGTAAAAATCTTGGCCGTGCTGGTGTCGACCGTCGGATCAGAACCAACAGGCACAGTGATAATCGATACATCTTTGCCAGCTTCGGATGGAGTCGAATAAACGTCAACGTCTTCGGTGATTCCCGGCAAAGTTGGAGCCGGTGTGACCTTGGTAAAAGTCTGTGAACCCATGACTATATTGCCATCTTTCCAAGTGGCAGTGTCGGCAAAAACCGGTGTAACCAAGCTAAGAAGTGGAACGATTACAGACATCAGTAAAATAGCCGCCGGAATACTGATTCTGCGCATTATGAAACTAACAAGTGAATACACTCGTGAAACTTCCCACATTACATCTGTAATTGTAACATTTTTTAGTAATAATTTCAAGTATGTTTTGTAGTCTAAGAGTTTATGGTTATGCAGTACCCAAATTAATAAGCCCGTACGTATTGGTACGGGCTATTCTAGGTCCAACTGGGTTCGTCGGGTTGCTCCAAAATCTCGTCAATTAACTCTTTGCCGAGAGGCACTTTGCGAAACGAATCGTCAACCTGCTTGATTGAGCCACCATCGACTCCACCAATCCAGCAGAGTGCGACTACGCCCGCAGCTAGAATAAAGAGGACGATAAAACCCGCTAGGTTCAAAAACTGCCCTAGAACAATAAACACAAAAATCAGACCCAAAATTACTGCGGCGGTCACGCTACTGGCCTGTAGCCGGCGGCGCACCATTCGCGACATAGCCATATTTACTCCTCAAAGTAGACGCTACTGAGTATTAGTATAGAATATTATCGGTAAAAAGCAACTAAAACAAGCCGTGCTTTTTATTGCCAGCAAATTCTTTGAGCAAATCTTTTTGCTTTTTGCTGAGCTTAACGGGGGTATCAACTATCACCGTGACGATATGCGGACCACGCGATTCACCACGGCTATGCGGTACGCCGTGACCAGACAGTTTAAAATCGCTACCGCTCTGGGTGCCAGCCGGAACTTTCATACGCACCGTGCCATCAACTGTATCGACGTCAATTTCGGTACCAAGTGCAGCATCAACCATACTAATGTGCTCTTCACTCAGGATAATATCGGCCTCGCGGGTAAATTTTTTGTGGGCTTTGACCTTGATATTGACATACAAATCACCACGAGCCCCATCACCGATAGCTTCACCACGTTCGCGCAGGCGAATCGTCTGGCCATCATCGATTCCGGCAGGGATTTTGATAGTAATTTCTTGTTTGCGGCGCTCAGTACCCTTGCCCCGACAGACACTACATACCTTTTCGGGCACCTTGCCCTTGCCTCGACATTCCGGGCAAGTTGTAGCCTGCTGAATCTGACCAAAAATCGTGTTTACAACCTGCATCTTCTGGCCTGAACCGCCACATGTCGGACAAGTTTTCATACTGTGCCCAGGCTCAACCGTGCTACCGTGACAATGCGAACATTCGTCGTCCATATCGAGTTCTAGCGTGCGCTCGACGCCAAAGACGGCGTCTTCGAAATCGAGAGTAATATTGGTCTCGACATCGCGACCACGGCGCGGGCGATTTTGCTGCTGGCCACCACCGCCACCAAAAAATTGCCCAAATATATCACCTAGTCCACCATCACCAAAGTCAAAATGCATCTCCTGGCCGTTAAATCCATTAAACCCGCCAAAAGGATTACCAGCACCAGCGCCACCGCTTGCGCCACCTACACCAGCATGACCAAACTGGTCATAGCGACCGCGCTTGGACTGGTCTTTGAGTACCTCGTAAGCTTCGTTGACTTCTTTGAATTTAGCCTCATCACCACCCTCTTTGTCGGGATGGTATTTGACGGCTAATTTGCGAAAGGCCTTTTTGATTTCATCGGCCGAAGCGTTTTTACCGACGCCCAAAACTTCATAATAATCTCGTTTTGCCATATTTAATAATTATATGACATTAGCACTCAGTATTCAAGAGTGCTAATGCGTGGCCTCTATAAATCGCTGAAAAACCACATGCCATGGCGAATTCACGTCATCAGTCACCAATGATTCTGGATGAGACTGGACGCCGATAACGAATTTATGACTCGGATCTTCGAGTGCTTCGATAATACCGTCAGGCGCATGAGCACTCACCACCAAGCCCTGACCCACATCTTTGACAGCCTCGTGATGATGCGTATTAGTCTGAACAACACTAGTACCAAATATATTGTGTAACTTCGTACCGGTATCGATATTAATATCATGCGCTAGATAACTAAAATCTTCGACAATCAACTTGCCGTCATGCTCACTAGCACCCGGAAGGTCTGATTTGATGTCTTGATGCAAGCTACCGCCATATGCCACATTGAGTAACTGCATGCCGCGACAAATAGCTAGTATTGGCCTGTTTAATTCTAGTGCTCGTCGTACCAGAGCTAGCTCGAAATCATCTCGTGGACGATCGGAACCACGCTCCTCAATATGAACCGGTTTCTCGCCATATAACTCAGGGGATACATCATTGCCACCCGACATCAGCAGTCCATCCAATCTATCAAGTATCGCCACATCACCTCCCTCATGAATTGGGATATAGACAGGCTCACCGCCCGCCTGGTGAATCGCCTGAGCATAGGTGTGCATCTGGCCATAAACATACGGATAATATGGGTGTTCGGTATTATGAATTGTGCTAGAAGTAATGCCTATAAGTGGTTTCATATGCCCATATTATACCACTAGCTGCCAATATGCTTATGCTAGGGTATACTGTAACTATGGACAAGTTTATCCGCCGATTTGGGGCAATCGCCGGCACACTGCACGCCGAATATCGCCAAATAGTTAATCGCTATTTTGGCACCATGCGGTTTTTTGAAGGCGAC
>CAZJFK010000020.1:11985-15662 GCA_964545515.1 uncultured Candidatus Saccharibacteria bacterium
TGAAGGCGAAGCCCGCCAGATATGCGAGCAAATAGTCGACGAGCTCTGGGAGGGCGACTTTTATCGCACTAGTCTGGGGCATTTCAACTTTTTTTGGATGCGCGATTTTGGCACGGTCTGCGAATCACTAATCAAACTCGGCAAAACCGAGCGTATTCACCACACTCTATCCTGGGCGCTATACCACTTTCAGCGCGGCTGCGATGTGACCACTTGTATAGACGTCAACGGCAATCTATTCAATGCCCCAGCCCATAAAGGCATCGATAGTCTGCCGTGGCTACTGCACTGTCTAAATGTCAGCAAATATCCGCTCAATAAAATGGAGCGTAAATTCCTAGAACGCATGCTACGGCGATATCGCAAAAACTTTTTGACCAATACTGGTGCTATTCGCCCCGGACAACATATATCAGAGATGCGTGACGCTGTATTTTATGATCGCAGCGCCTATTCCTATGCACTGGTTGGACGCTTGGCACAGTGTGCTCAGGATCTAGGACTAGCTGGTTTTCAATTTGCGCCCGAGCTCTACCGTGACATACTGAATGACCACTATTGGACTGGCGAATTTTATCAGGCCGATTACGTGACCAAGATTTACAGCTCTGAATCAGCTCTGATGCCGTTTTTCCTAGGGGTTATCGACGACAAGTCCAAAGCCAACGCCACCTTTGCCTATATCAACAAAGCCAAACTCAACCAGCCCTACCCGCTGCAATATTGCCAGCAACCCGACAAATTCAAGTACCGCTGGGGCATGGGTAAATTCTTTATGAACAACTACACCGGCACCAGCCTGTGGACCTGGCACGCCACTTTCTATCTACACACCCTGCTCAAATACAAACATGCCGATTACGCAGGGCAATACGCTAGTTTTGCGACTCTGATTGAGCGCCACGGCACCTACCCCGAACTAGTCAACCCCGACGGCAGTTGGTACACCAGCCCAATTTACCGTAGCGACCCTGGCATGGTCTGGGCAGCGCTTTTCCTCGAACTACCTAGGCCCAAATAATGCCCAGCGCATAGATCTGCTGAGGTGATAGACACTGGTACTAATCAGATTATTTTTTGCCGGTGATGGCTTTCCAGATGAGGAGCACTACAACTGCACCCACGATAGCGACGAAAAAGCTCCAAATATTGAAGCCTGTTACGCCAGCGCCGCCGAGCAGCTTGAAACCCCAGCCACCAACTACTCCACCGATGACACCAGCGACGATATTGCCGATAATACCTTGGTGTTTATTGGTGCCGACAAACATCGAGGCTATCCAACCTGCGAATCCTCCTAGTACTACCCAACCGATTGGTCCCATTACGTCCATATAAACCTCCCTTTATGCTTATGATTATAGCACGTTTTAGGCCGCAAATGCTGGCCCACCCGCAAGAAAGGTGGCGGGTCTTAGATTGACAAATCTGGTTATGTTTGGTATAATAACAGTACTCGATGGTTGTCGAGAGTGCTCGTTATACGGGCAATCTGGCCCACCCCGCCGGGGATGGGTTGCACCTTAGGAGAGATGTGAGCGAGAAAATCTATATCAAACGATATTGCCCACCGCCAAAAATTGGCCCAGACTACAAGCCAAGCTTGCGCAAGGGTCGGCTGATGGTTATCGACAGAAAATCTCGTCCACCAAACACCGAAAAGGAGTCAAAAGATGTCGAATCTGTATGATCTCGAGCCCGCCGAGGAGCAGAATGCCTCCTGGCCGCCACCGCTCGGTGACGAATCGATTCCATCGTGGCCACCCGAAATCTCGGACGTGCGCCACTACGCCAACCGGCCGCTCATCTAGCAACCACCGGGAGTAAATCAATGACCAACGTGCCTGACCTGAGTCAGCATGGCAAAAGCGTCAAAATGCACCTGCAACTCATGCTCGAATACGGGACGAGTCGCACAGCCGAGTATTCGGACAAGGTGTCGAAATGGCAAACAGTTATCCACGAGCTCGACGCTGGTGGTGTAGCTATCGCTACTGTCATGCGAGACGCTATCGATAAGCTCATCACACCCAAGGGCATGGACATGAGCGAAGTTGGGCGACTATACGGGCTGGTGTTTACGGCCCTAACGGCCTATCACGATTTACGCGTAGGGTCACAGGGAGTGTCACCGAAAGTACCGACCGACCCAAACGATCCGAATTATCCCTATTATCCGGATGACCCGGGTCACAAGATGTGACAAAAGCCCCACAACCGTTTACACGGCGTGGGGCTTGTTAATTTTCGGTATTTTTACTTTTCGTCTTTTTCGTCAACTACTTCACCTTCGACAGGTTCGTCTTTGGAGTCAGCTGATTTGGCATCGTCGTCAGAATCTGCTTCGCCGGCTTCTTTGCTGGCAGCCTCATACATCTTGGCACCGATTGGCATGATTTTGTCGTTCAGCGCTTTGACCGCGGCTTCGAGCTCGTCTTTGCTAGCATCTGCATTGTCTTTGACTTTTTTGGCTTCTTCGGCGGCTTCTTTGATTACCTTGGCGTCATCATCAGAAATCTTGTCTTTGTATTCATCGGGCATTTTCTCCGCCTGATAAATAGCGTTTTCTAACTGATTACGAATATCGACAGCTTCGCGCTTTTTCTTGTCTTCTTCGGCGTGGAGCTCGGCTTCTTTTTGAGCTTTTTCAATGTCTTCTTTGCTCATATTGCCGCTGTTTTGGATAGTGATAGACTGCTCTTTGCCAGTGCCCTTGTCCTTGGCGGTGACGTTCAAAATACCGTTGGCGTCGAGGTTAAATGTCACTTCGATTTGCGGCACGCCACGTGGTGCAGGCGCGATGCCATCGAGGATGAATCGACCTAGTGATTTGTTGTCGGCGGACATTTCACGCTCGCCCTGCAAAACGTGAATCTCAACCTGCGGCTGATTATCAGCAGCGGTGCTAAACGTCTCGCTCTTGCTCGTCGGTATAGTGCTATTGCGCTCGATCAGCTTGGTAGTCACACTACCCATGGTCTCGATACCGAGTGATAGCGGAGTTACGTCTAGAAGCAGTACGTCTTTGACGTCGCCTTGCAGCACACCGCCCTGGATAGCAGCACCTACGGCCACAACTTCGTCGGGGTTTACACCTTTGAGCGGGTCTTTGCCAAAGATTTCTTTGACTCGCTCTACGACAGCTGGCATACGAGTCATACCACCAACCAGTACAATTTCGTCGATGTCTTTGACAGTTAGCTTGGCGTCTTTGAGAGCTTTGTTTACAGGATCGGCCAGGCGCCCAATTAAGTCACCGACTAGTTCTTCGAGCTTGGCTCGAGTAAGCTTGTATTCAAAGTGCTTGGGGCCATCGGCATCAGCAGTAATAAACGGCAAGTTGACTTCGTATTCAGGAGTGCTAGATAGCTCTTTTTTGGCTTTTTCGGCTTCGTCTTTGAGACGCTGCATAGCAGCCTTGTCGCCCTTTAGGTCGACGCCTTCTTCATTTTTGAATACATCTAGGAAATGATTGACGATACGGTTGTCGAAATCTTCACCACCTAGATGAGTATCGCCATTGGTTGAAAGTACTTCGACCATACCCTCGCCAAGGTCTAGGATTGATACGTCAAACGTACCACCACCAAGGTCAAAGACGGCGATTTTTTCTTCTTTTTTGCCCTCGTGACCATAAGCAAGCGCAGCGGCCGTAGGCTCGTTGATAATACGCTTGA
>CAZJFK010000021.1:0-15347 GCA_964545515.1 uncultured Candidatus Saccharibacteria bacterium
CGGTGGTACTAGCGACACTAGAAGGCACTCGTCCGCTACTCGTTGAGATTCAAGCCCTTGTGAATCCGACTAGTTTCGGGTATCCTAAGCGTACGGCTAGCGGATTTGATATCAATAGATTAAATCTCCTGATTGCAGTTCTAGAACGACGTACAAAGTTGAAATTATCTGATAAAGACATATACATAAACGTCGTTGGTGGACTGAAATTATCGGATCCAGCAGCCGATTTGGCTATCTGTGTAGCTATTGCTAGTGCGAGCGCTGGCCTACGAATTGGCGACGATACTGTCGTTTTCGGTGAAGTAGGATTAGGTGGCGAGATTCGTTCTGTGACATCTAGCGATAGGCGCATTAGCGAAGCCAAAAAACTAGGGTTCACCACGGCCATCGCGCCAAGTAGTGGACGCTCAAAATTTACAACTGGCGCCAAAGATCTCCGCACGGTGCTAGTGGACTATCTAAAAAACTAATAGAAAGGAGCTAAATGCTCTATATAAATATTTTCATAGCCGCAGTGCTATTGATTGTTCTTGCCGAGACAACTATCTTGTTACGAAATCATACGAGGGGCAGTGGACGAAATCGCCGCATGCTCTTAATTGACACGTCGGCCTTGATTGATGGGCGTCTGATCGATGTTGCGAGGTCGGGCTTTATCAGTGATGTCGTCACCATCCCCCGCAGCGTATTGATTGAATTACAATTTCTAGCCGACAATGCCGATAGTGACAAGCGGTCACGTGCTCGTCATGGGCTAGATATAGTCAAGGAGCTTCAAGATATCAATCATGTTGATGTCAATATACTCCAAGACGGCGGACGTGCTGAGGAAGGTGTCGATGAGCGGCTAATAGCTCTAGCTAAGCGCTACGAAGCTGCTATATGTACGCTAGATTTTAATCTCAGCAAGGTCGCTGAGGTTGAGGGCATAACTGTCTGCAATATTAATGATTTATCCAAGAATCTTCGTATGGCTTATATGCCAGGCGAAAAGGCCTCTATCGAGCTTGTCCAAAAAGGCAACGATGCTGGCCAGGCGGTAGGATATTTGGGTGATGGAACTATGGTCGTGGTTGAGCAGGCGGCGTCACAGATAGGCAAATCTGTCGAAGTGGAATTTACTCGCAGTTTACAGACCTCGGCTGGGCGAATGATGTTCGCCAAGAAAGCTAATGGCGGTGTCACAAAATCTAGTCATCCAGCTAGCGTTCAGAAGCCAGCAAAGGCAAAGGTCATCGGCAAGAAGCCGAATAATCGAACTAATAATCCTCGCCCTACGCCCGCTACTAAATCATCGGTGACTAAGCAGGCAAATAGCAGCACACGTCCCAACAACTATCGTCACAATCGCAACAAGAAGTCTCACGAAGATTCATTAATTGATTTAGTTGACAGTCAAAAGGATTAATTAGTCGTCGCCAGGGGGAAGTTGCACGGTATTGCCACCTCCTATTGCGGATTTACTAATGCTGTAATACAGGTCGTCTGTCACAACTATCGATACCTTGGCGCTGCCAGATATGTCATACGTTTGAGATGATCCACCGTTTGATACGGCCATTTGTTTTTTCTCTCCATTAATTGTCACGGTGACGGATTTTATCTTGCCTCCATCTGAACCACGAGTATAGCTTACTGTCGCATGATCGTCGTCTGGGAATGTTATACTGACGCCGGGTCCACCATTACAATGATGCTTGTCGTCATATTTGGAGGCATCGTAGCCGCCAAAGGCTGAATAGGTTACCTTTTTGGTGCGGGCATCAACTGTCGCTACGACACCTTGTTGTATCTTGGCTCCTTCTGGAGTACAACTAGTCGCTAATTTTTTGGATACACGGTCGAACGTCATTTCTTTGCGTAGATTGGCGGCGCTTTTGTTGTACCATGACGGGTAGAGTTCTTTGCCGATATGGATAAGACCCTTGGGTTCCTTATACCACATACCTGGTTTCCATTTACCTTCTTTGGCATAGACATTTTCGGCTCCGTAGCTCATAACGTCGTTGATGATTTTGGCTGGGAGTGAAGAGTTGCCGTCTTTGAGCGGGATTGGATCGGGATTACCGAACCAGACGGCCATAGTTAGTGCGGGGTTATAGCTGACAGTCCAGATGTCTTTTGCATCTCCATTAACATCTGATGTACCTGTCTTAGTGGCGGTTTTTACTTTGCCACCATCAACTACGATTCCGGGGAAATTGTGTCCATATAATCCAGCTCGAGCGTTGTCATCGCTTAGGATGTCAGCTAATATGTAAGTTACCTGTGAGTCAATTAATTTTTTACTCTTGTCGTCTTTCCACTCCTTGAGGGTTTTGCCTTTGCTATCGGTAACTTTCAGCACTGTAGCTTGGGGCTTATAGACGCCACCTCTGGCGAGGGTGGAATAGGCGTGAACGTGGTCGATTTGCCTTAGTCCACAGCCACCGATAGCTGCTGCAAGCCCGACATCACGGTCTGGACCCTCTGTACAATAACTAGTAGCACCGGCGTCTCTGATGAAATCAAGAGTGTCTTGTACGCCAGATATTTGCATAGCTTTGATGGCTGGAATATTACGAGATAGGGCTAAACTATAACGTATAGATATATTACCTAGCCAGCGCCTGTCGGCGTCTTTTGGTTTGTAATCGCCAGGAAATACGGTATAAGAGTCTGATAGCACTGTTCCTGAACCGTAGATATTCTGCATGGTGTCATCTTTTTGCGAGAATAGTTTGGCGTAGACCAAGGGCTTAATAGTAGAACCGGGCTGTATGTAGGATATAGCGGCATTTGTCTGACCAAATCCTGGTGTATTGTAATTACTGCTGCCCATAAGTGCTACGATTTGTCCGGTTTGAGTATCTTCGACTGTGGCTGCACCGTCATTGAATCCGGCTCTCTCTGGAACTCCTTGGTAGTTGGGGTTCTTGGGGTTGAATTCTTCGTCGAAGCTCTTTTCGAGCTTGTTTTGAATCTTAGAATCGAGCGTAGTAGTGACGGTTAGGCCACCCTTACCCATGACGGCTGCCCCAAGTTCTTTGGTCAGTTGGTCGCGGACCATCATGACGAAGTGCGGGGCCTTGATATCCTCGTATTGTGATGTCTCTGGCAGTATAGTATCGAGGATTTTTACGGACTTAGCTTGGTCGGCTTGGTCTTTGGTGATGTATTTTTGTTGCAACATTTTGTCTAGTACTAAGTGCTGGCGAGCGATTAGTGATTCTTGACCACCCTCGTTATATGGATTTAATAGACCGGGTTGATTCGGTATAGCGGCTAGTAATGCTGCCTGAGCGAGGTTAAGTTCTGACGCGTCGACGCCGAAATAGCTCTTGGCGGCGGATTGGACTCCGTTGCGCCTACCTCCATAAGGAGATTCATTTAGGTACATCGTCAGAATTTGATCTTTGTTGTATATTCTTTCGACTTCAAATGACAAAATAGCTTCTTTGATTTTACGTGATATACCACCCGATAAACTACGATCCTGCTGTTCCTCGGAGGTGAAGAATACTTGTTTGATGAGCTGTTGGGTTAAGGTTGAGCCTCCCTGGGTGGATTTGCCGAAATAATTACTCAGACCGGCACGAATAATACCCGTTATGCTAATACCGCCGTGTTTGTAGAAATCCTTGTCCTCGATTGCGATAGTAGCTTGCTTCATGTATGTGCTGATATCTTTGCTCTTGACGACGACCTTGTAGTTGCCGTCACCCTTGTCTTCCCATAATAAGGCTTTGTCGCCAGCATCGGGGCCTCGACGATCGTAATATTTAGTGACGTTTGACTGAACTCTCTGGGATAAGGTCTCGGGATTTATGGCGTCTAGGTCTTTTTTATAGTGCAAAAATAGGGCACCTATAATAATAGCTATTAGTACAGCAATAGTACCGGCTGTGTATAGGAATATTTTGAGGCCTTTTCGGCTAAACCAAAATCCCGCGACTCGTTTGGGGTGCATTCTGGATAGGGTCCTGAGGATTGGATTTTTGGGAAGAGTTTCAATATACGCAGCCTTTTTGGACTTGCGAGCTTGCTTTTTGACGGCACGCTTAGCAACCAAGTTGGAATATTTACTGACTTTCCCACCCGTATGATTTTTATTGGCAGCTGACTTTCTTTTTCCCATAAGCGTATTAGTCTAAGTATACCATAATGACGCACTTGCAAGGCTTTTTTGATACAATAAATTTATGACATTATCAGAAGAACTACGGTGGCGCGGATTTATCAATCAAACAACATACGAAGACCTCTCAGTGCTCGATGGTGAGCCGGTATCTTTTTATTTTGGAGTAGACCCAAGTGCTAGCAGTATGACTATCGGCAACCTAGCGGCTGCGATGCTAGTGAGGCAATTTATTGAGCGCGGACATAAGGCGTATTTGTTGGTTGGTGGAGCTACTGGGTTGATCGGTGATCCTGACGGTAAAAAAGACGAACGCAATCTAAAAACGCTTGACGAAATTGCTGTCAATAAAGCCGCAATAGCCAAGCAATACGAGCAGGTATTTGCTGGACAGCCATTTGAGATTGTTGATAATTACGATTGGTTTAAGGATATTAATTATCTGACATTTCTGCGTGATATCGGTAAGCACGTATCGATCGGCACTATGATTGGGCGCGATTTCGTACAGGCTCGTACGGGCGAGGGCGGTAGTGGTATTAGCTATGCGGAATTTAGTTATTCGTTGATTCAGGGCTACGATTTTTTGCATTTAAATCGTAACCACGGCGTTACGTTGCAGCTATGCGGCGCCGACCAGTGGGGTAATTCTATCACTGGCGTCGATTTAATTCGTCGTATTACCGGTAACGAAGCTCATGTGCTTAGTGCGCCGCTGGTTGTAAATAAAACTACCGGCGTGAAGTTCGGCAAGTCCGAAGAAGGTGCCGTATGGTTAGACTCAGCTTTGACTAGTATTTATAAGTTTTATCAATTCTGGCTCAATGTCGACGACGAGGGCGTGATAGATTACGCCAAGATTTATACGTTACTTACTAGGGAGTCAATCGAAGAGTTGGAGCGCCAACGTAACGAAAATCCTGGGGCACGAGCTGCACAAAAAGCTCTGGCCTATGAGGTTACTAGGATAGTTCACGGTCAGGCTGCTGCCGAAAGCGCCGCAAAGGTCACGGCGGTGCTGTTTGGCGGTGCGTCGTTTGCTGATTTGTCCGATGATGATCTTGATTTATTGGCTCGAGAAATCCCCGTAGCGAGCGTCGGTGCTGATGTTATTGATTTACTTGCAGATAGTGGGCTAGCGCCAAGCAAAGGCGAGGCTAGGAGACTAATAGCTGGTGGAGCTGTGTCTGTAAACGGCCAGAAGCTAGCCGACACTCAGCAAATTACCCAGAAATCCTTGATCAAAAAAGGCAAAAATAGTTTTTTACTAGTTCGGTAGCAGCAATCCTTATTTGATTTTTTGTAATTTTTATGATATAAATTATCCATGAAATTGGATATTCTTGGTGCTGTTAGTAGTCTTGAGAGAGATGGGCTAATTTGTGGTCGGGAGATGGAGGATGTTTTTGCTTCTGAAAATCAAGGTATCCCAGCTCACACTATTGGCTATGAGACCGAAGTTCTGCCGTCGGCAGTTGACGATATATCTAGCTTAACGGACACTAGAAAAAGTGCCGATGATTTGAAAATACATGCTTATAATTCCGCATATCGTCAAATGAGGCCATATGGATATGGGGTTTGCTCCGATGGGTTGTATGAATTACAGTCACCGCCGGCCAAACACCCCTATCCTCTGATTGTTGCAACACGTGGACTAGCTCGGGCTGGATGGCTACCTAGTGACGCCGGAACTACGGGGTGCGTGACATCACATGTTAGTATTGGCACTCCAATTGCGGCGCAGAGCTTGATTCGTAGCGATACGGACAGTGGCATTGATTTCTTGCAGGACACTGCGTTATTACTGCGTAATGTTGAGATGATGGATGGAACTATACCTGGTCGGTTAACCTCTCCGCTTAGACGAGCCGCCGAGAACCACACTTCAACTACTGAATATAGTTGGAATCAAAAAGGCGACTATGGATTTATGGTTGATGATGACCCTGCTGCTGCCAGGAGATTGTTTAGTGAAAAAACATGGAAAGGTGCGAATAACAGGATAGAATTTAGGACTCTCAGCTACTATAATCCTCGTCAATTCAGTGTTTTACTAAATGCTGTTTATTATTTATCGCGTGGCTTTTTGGATATAAATGAGCCCGCTGCCAATGACATATATCTTGATCATAATGAATGGTTCAAAGACTACTGCGATGACCATGGATTGCCAATCGAGATTTATAGGCCAGATGACTCTCTATATGTAGATGATTTAGCAGAATATATAGTTCCGTATGCTGAGCATTTGAGGAGTCAGAGTCTGAGTGAAGTGCGTAGCCGTACGAATCAAGCTATCCTTGATATCCGTGAAGAACTGCATATGACAAATATTCCTATTGATATCATAGATAGCACTAGCGGTAGTATTTGATGCTTTCTTGATTCTAAAATGTTATAATAAAGACTCAATATAACTTTGGAGGGAATATGACCAAAAAGGTGATTGCTTTTGACATGGATGACACTTTGTCTGTGACTAAATCGCCAATATCTGACGCTATGGGCGAGATTCTCGGGCGTTTATTAGACCACTACGATGTATGTATTATATCTGGCGGCAAGGTAGAGCAATTTATGCTTCAAGTTGTCGACAGGCTTAATATTTCCGATGCTAAATTAGCCAGACTACATCTCATGCCAACATGTGGTACTAGGTATTATCGTTATGATACCGCCAAGCAAGATTGGAAGCTGCAATACAGCGAAGATTTGACCGATGCGCAGAAGAAAAAGATTGTTAATGCCCTCGAAGACGTATCTAAAGAACTTGGCTTATGGGAGGAAAATCCAATCGGTGAAATAATTGAAGACCGCGGCAGTCAGGTCACGATGTCGGCACTCGGCCAGCAGGCTACGCCCGAGTCTAAATATAAATGGGCCGAAAAACATAAAGCAACTAGGCTGGTCCTCCGCGACAAAGTCGCAGCTCTCTTGCCAGATCTAGAAGTACGAATTGGTGGTACTACTAGCACCGACGTGACTATGATTGGTATCGACAAAGCTTATGGTATGCGTAAACTTATGGAGGCTATGCAAATTACTGAGAGCGAGATACTGTACGTTGGCGATAAAATGCAAGAAGGTGGCAATGATTATCCTGTGCGAGTCATGGGGATTGACACTATCGAAGTTCGCAATCAAGAAGATACACTATATGTACTCGAAGGAGTACTGGGCGTAACTAAGAAACGTAACAGCTAATGGACCTCCACTCGCCTTTAATCAATATTAAGGGTGTTGGGGCGAAAGCCTCGGAATCTTTCGCGGCTGCAAATATACATACAGTCTATGATTTGATTAATTTTCTACCCAGGTCATATCAGGATTATTCCAGTGTGGTTGATATCGCTAATATCAAGCCGGGCATGCAGACTATTCAGGCTACGGTGGTAGAGACGTCTATTAAGCGTGTTCGGCGCGGAATGACGATTGTGACTGCTGTTTTGGATGACAAATCAGGTCGTGTGCAGGCGGTATGGTTTAATCAGCCGTACCGCGCTAGGCAGTTCAAGGACGGTGAGGAATATCTCTTTTCGGGTACTTTCGAATTTCGTTACAACCGTTACCAGCTGACAAATCCGAGCGCCGAAAAGCTCAGTGATGTTGGTGTCTCGACGGGTAGAATCGTGCCGATATATCGAGCGATTCATGGTCTCAAAAGCCAGTTAGTCCGTAAAACTCTGGTCGAGCTCAAACCCTACATGGCGAACTTGCCAGATGATTTGCCCCGTGAGCTTGTGGCTCACGAGGATTTAATGCCGCGCTGCGATGCCGTGCTAGGTCTTCATTTTCCGCTGGACGCTAGCGATATTAAGCAGAGTCGGAGCCGCGTGGCGTTTGATGAAGTTTTTGAACTGATGCTAGCCGCTAGGCTAAACAAAGACGAAAATAACAAGCTAAAAGGCTATCCAATAGCCTTTAATAAGCAATTGATCGGCAAATTTGTGAAATCTCTGCCTTATGCACTTACTAATGCTCAGCGGCTAGCGGCGTGGGATATTTTGCAGGATATCGAAAAATCAACCCCTATGAATCGTTTGGTCCAAGGCGATGTGGGCAGTGGCAAGACAGTTGTTGCTGGTATAGCCGCTTTACAGGTGGTGGACGCTGGATATCAGGTAGCTATAATGGCTCCGACTGAGATATTGGCCAAACAACACGCGAGTACCCTGGCTGACTTATATAGTGGCTCTGGTGTGAACGTATGTCTGCTAACTAGCAGCGTCAAAGGCGCTAAGCGCACAGAATTATACAAGCAAATCGCTGGCGGAACGGTGCAAATTATTGTCGGTACGCACGCTATTATCCAAGATTCGGTTACTTACCATAATTTGGGCCTGATAGTTGTAGACGAGCAGCATCGGTTTGGTGTCAATCAACGCCAGGCTTTGCTCAAAAAGTCGCGCCGCATGCCACACATGCTTTCGATGACGGCTACTCCAATTCCACGTAGTCTAGCTTTGACAGTTTATGGTGAGCTGGATATCAGTGTTATAGGTGAGCGTCCAGCGGGTCGTAAGCCAATTAATACTAAAATCTGGTCGCCCAATAGCCGTGCGCAGTTATATGAATCAATTGACCGTGAGCTTGCGTCAGGCAGGCAGGCGTACGTAGTATGTAATCTGATAGATGACAGCGAAAATAGCGAAATGCGTAGCGTCAAGGCTGAGTATAAGCGCCTGAATACCGGCCCGTTCAAACACCGCTCGATTGGCTTATTGCATGGCAAGATGAAACCATCTGAAAAACAAGCTATAATGCAAGATTTTAGTGATGGAAAGATTGACATTTTGGTTAGTACGACTGTCGTTGAGGTGGGCGTCGACGTGCCCAATGCTACTGTGATTTTGATTGAGGACGCTGATAGATTTGGTCTGGCTCAGCTACATCAATTGCGTGGGCGCGTGGGCAGGTCTAGTCATCAGAGCTACTGTTACCTGATGATGAGTGATAGCAAGGCACCGAGTAATCGCTTGCGTGAGCTCGAAAAAAGCAATGATGGGTTTTATCTGGCCGAGGTCGATCTGGAGCTACGCGGTCCGGGTGAAATATACGGTCGCGCTCAGCATGGGGATTTAAATTTGCAAGTAGCGTCACTAGCCGACACTAAATTAATCGCAAAGGTTCAAAAGGCGGTTAACTATTTCGTCCAGGGTGGCTATGATTTGGTACAATATAAAGAGTTGGCTCGTAGGGTCGAGATATATCAGAGAATGACTAAATTAAACTAACATGTATAGCGGATCAATATTACGAACAAAATCAGGTCGAGTTATGGGTGTTCATCAGCGCATCGACAAAATCGCCCGCAAAAAACTCGCCGAGATAGCTCCTGTTCGGGGGTATTTCCCATCCGCCAAGGATATTCTGCATTTCGAGGGGCTAAACGGGCCAGACGGTATCAAGCGTAAAAGCCCCGGCCAAGATGAGCCCTGGCATTATATTAATCCCAAGGATCCAAACGACACTGAATTAATAGTTCATATCGAGAACCACATCCATAACCTTACTAGCGCGCTTAGGGTGCATGATAAGCAGCGAGCGTCCTTTGAGGCTGCTTGGTTGGCTCATGCTATTACCGATGGCCTCACGCCCGCTCATCACTATCCGCTCGAGGAAAAGCTGATTGAGCTTCGGGGCGGTGCTGATTTGACGACTCGCAATAGTATTACCAAAAAAATACTCATACCTGGTAGTAGCAAAAAGGATATTTTGAGGAATAACTGGGAATATTGGGGTGCCAAGGGCGTGATGACGACACATTTTAATTTTGAACTTGGTGTGGCTACGTCGATAGTTACGGGTAGGATTAGTAATATTGAGCCTACGACCGAAGAAATTAGTCAAATAATCACCAATGGTTATAGGGAATACTATTTGAGTGTTCTGAAAACAGTCGACGACCTGCATTTATACGAGACGTTTTCCAGAAAGGGCTGGACGAGCAAGCTCGCTTCTTCGACGCGAAAAACTTTGATACCAGTTATCATTAAATCTGTCACTTTGGCATGGTTGGCTTGCGTACTCGAAGCCAGAGCAGGAGAATCCAATGCCGGGAATTAAGATTATTGCTGGTAGATATGGTGGGCGATTTATATCTACGCCAAACGGTAGGGCTACTCATCCAATGAGCGAGCGGGTGCGTGGAGCGTTATTTAATAGTTTGGCGGGGGTTACTGACGGTGCGAATGTACTTGACGTTTTTGCTGGCTCGGGCGCAATTGGATTTGAGGCATTGAGCCGTGGTGCGGCTAGCGTGACTTTTATCGAAAAAGACCGTGCTGCTCAAAGAGCTATCATAGATAGTATCGATAAATTAGGTGTAGCTGATCACGCAAAATTAGTAAAAGCTGCGGCTGGTGCTTGGATTGATACCTATGATGGACCCAAGTTTGATCTTATAATCGCTGATCCACCATATGATAAAATGCAGTTTTCCACAGTTTCTAGAATTTTGGGTCTTTTAAAACCAGGAGCGCTTATGGTATTATCGCATACAGGAAGAGGTGAGAGTCCAACCTTACCTGGAGTTGTTGTGGTGGACAATCGTGGATATGGAGATGCGGCCCTTACCTTCTTCCGCCTAGAAGAATAGCCACTAGGGCTTTTTTTGTTTAACATAAGTATTTTAATTGTATAATGAGATTGGTATGGGTGGATTACAACCAGGAAAACCTGCTACTAAAAAACGTCTAGGCAACCTATTTCGTTCGAGGCTATCTATTAAGATGACCTTATTCTTTTTCTTGGTTTCATTTGTGCCTCTCGTGTTTGTAAGTATTTTCTTGGTTGTTCCTGCTCGCGTGCAGATATCAGATGCTGCAAGCTCGCGATTAAAAACCGTGGCCGCCAATCTGACTAAGGGCGTGGATTATTATATCGCCAATGATGTCCATGAGCTGCTGTATTTTGCTAGAATTTATTCAAATGGAGCGTTTAACGACGAGCAAATGAATAAGGCAATTGAGTCGTTATTTAGTCAAAACCAGGGATTGAGGCAACTAACGGTCCTGATGCGATCTGGTACGAAGCTGACGGCAACTCGTACATCAAGCGGTGTGACCTTTAATTCTGTTCAGGCCGACCAGAACATGAGCGAGACATTGAAATTTTTGACAGGCAAAGGATATTTTATTTCACCGGGTCCAACTGAGCTAGGTAGCCCACAGATTAATATTGGTTTGCCTGTGCTTAAAAAATATCCCAAAACTAGCGACGGACTCTTGGCTACATCTAGTACCGACAATCCCGATGATATCATTGGTGGACTCGTAGGGTATTACGATATCGGTAACCTTTGGACTTCTATCTTGAAGACAGAGGACGAATTCAAGGGTAGGGGTTATTTGGTTGACCCCACCGGTGAGCTTGTATCATATCCCGATAAGGATTTTCTGGCGGCCAATCGTAGCTTGTCAAAAGTAGAGGCTGTCAAAAACTTTATCAATGGCAAGCATATGCCCGATGAAACGGTCTCCGAACTGGGGACTGACGTTATTAGTGTGTCTAAGAAAACGGAAATAGGGTGGGGTGTAGTGGTCGAAGAAGAAACCAGTAGTATGTTTGCCGAGCTAAATTCTTATATTCGCCTAGCCACTATTGTCGATCTTGTATTTATCATCCTAGCCATTGTTACGGGTGCTTTGTTTGGGCGTAGTATACTTAGGCCTATTCGTGAGCTCTCGGAGGGTGCGCATCGAATGTCGGCAGGTGATTTCACGGCTTTGATTAAGGTCAAAACTCATGACGAGCTGAGGGATTTAGCGGATACATTTAACGGCATGGCCAAAGGTATCAGGCGGCTGGTTCTTGATCTCAAAGAAAACAATAAACAGCTCAAAATCGAGCAAATCAAGCTTAACAACATTATCAGCAGCGTGAACGACGGTGTTATTGCCATCGATGGTGCTGGCAAGATTATATCTATTAATCCACCAGCCAAAGCACTGCTCAGCAAAAATGCCGAGGAGCCTATCGGCCGAAGTCTAAATGATGTATTTCAGTGGGTTCACGAGAGCGAGGTGTTTAAGCCAGATATTGAAATGGGTGGAATATATCATTACGGTGATATTAGTATGGTGCGCGACGGCACGGCGCTATATGTAGATGTGATCGTTGCGGTATTAAATGATTCTAATAGTGATATTTCGGCCATTATCACCGTTCATGATCAGACAGAGACTCGTGAGCTTAATTTTATGAAGCTTGATTTCGTGGCAATCGCAGCTCATGAGCTACGTACGCCGTTAACAGTCGTTAGGGGCTATCTAGACATGCTACTAACGGGTACGGCTGTCAAAGAATTGTCGGTATTTAATCTGGAAAATCTCAGCAAGGCTGTCGACGGTGCCGATCAGCTGAGGCTATTGATTAATAAGTTGCTTAATATCGCTCGTATTGAGCGTGGAGATATGGAGTTATTCCCAGAAAAGCTTAATATATTCAAACTAGTCAAAGAAAACGTCGATCAGCATAAATCCATGGCCGCCCAAAAACAGCAGATTATTTCGTTTGAAGCCAATGTAGAGGGGGCTGTTTATGTAACAGCCGACACTTCTTCGATTATTGAAGTTTTGAATAATTTGATTGGTAACGCATTGAAATACACTAGCAAAGAAGGTGATGTGAAAGTCAATCTGGTCGTTGAGACCGATAGAGTCAAGGTAAAGGTCAAGGACAATGGTCCCGGAATACCAAATGAAATGCGTGATAGATTATTTACTAAGTTCTATCGTGCTGAACGTAGCTTGATATCCGGTAGTCACGGAACTGGGCTTGGGCTTTTTATATCCAAAACTATTGTTGAGTTGCAGGGCGGCGTTATTGATATCGAGCCCGACAAGGGCGACGGTTCGGTTTTCTATTTCACCTTACCTTTGTATGATAGTGACAGAGACGATGAATTAATAGCAAAGAAAACATCAGGAGGAATCCATGGCTGGTTCAAGAAACGTCCTCGTAGTTGAGGATGACGCCCTAATTAGAGATTTGTACAAAGCCGCCTTGGCGGAAGCTGGGTTTAATGTTGAAGTTGCTGATAGTTTTGATGAATTACAAAGTGTTACTGGCAAATTTACGCCCGATTTTATATTTCTTGATGTGATGTTGCCCGGCAAATCTGGCCTCGAAATTCTGCAATTACTCAGGCATGATGAATCGCTAAACTCGGCAGACGCAAAAATAGTAATCTTAACTAATTTAGCTCAAAAAAGCGTTGCCGATAATGCTATGGATAACGGTGCTGACGGATATATTATCAAGGCTGATATTCTGCCCAAAGATTTACCACGTGTCATCAAGTCATTAGAACAAGACGACGGGAGTGAATCTTGAGGCTTAGATTCAGCAAATATCTCGGTCTATATAGCCGTACTTTGGTGATTACGGGTATATTAGCTGTCGGTCTAGTGTCGACTTTTAGTGTCAATACGGCCACTCGGGTATCGGCTGATGAGGTTAATTATAGCGAGACCTGTAATGTGTCGGTTAAATTTCATGCCACTGTCCCGGCGCAGGTTGAAAAAGGTAAATCTTTTTGGGTGACAAATATAACTGTGCAGCCTACTCAGACTTATGGTTTCAATGTCACCAGTTCGCCGTTTACTATGACGGCAACAAATACCACTTCATCGACATATGAGCAGGATTTCGACCACACTGATCCATCTCCTACATCTGGTCAGAGCACTTATGTATCGTATTATCCTGACTGGGAAATCAATGCCACTGGCGCTGTCGGTAGTTTTATAGATATTAATATTGTCAAAACAGTTACTGTGGTGCAGGGCTATGGCAAGGTCACGTGTAATTTCAAGCCCAAGAGTCCATTTGCTAGTATCAAAATTGTAGCGCCGTCTGCTACGCCTACCTCATCTCCGTCTCAGCCTCCCCAGGGTTCTACCTCACCCAAGCCAACTAAATCAACTAGTCCAAGTAAATCTACATCGCCTTCTAGTTCAAAATCTCCAACCAAGGATCAAGCCAAAGGCTCAACCAAAGATAATTCTAGCGACACCAAACAAACTTCGTCAGATGATGAGGTGACGACCGACGACACACCCGTACTAGATGACACCGATAGTATTGTCGTTAGTACTCTTGCCGTGCGGGTGCTGGATAGTTCAAAATCTCCAATTGCAGGTGCTGATGTTATCTTGGACGGCTCAATCAAACAAACGACCAATAAGCTGGGCGGCGCAGTGTTCCCCAACGTTATTACGGGGTCACATAGTATCACTGCCTCTGTTGACGGCCGCAAGGTGTCGATGACGATCAAATACAGCAAAGACAATAGGAGTAAGGTTTTTGATATAGTCGTTCCAGATTCACGTCTTGGTTTATATATAATACTTGGAGTGCTAGGGGGGGTCCTGCTTATTGGCGGTGGGGTGCTGGCTACTATTCTGTCTATTAAGGCCAAAAACAAGCGGCTTGCAGCAGGTGAAATAACTTTTGATAACGTAACGTTAGGTAGTGTGGTAGATGGTAGCGCTAGCCCGCATATGCCAGCGGGTCAGATGACGCAAATACCAGTTGTGCCAATGCATGGTGAGTCAAACGCTACCCAGGCTGTAAATCCTGCTCCGTGGCATGTGGACATACCGTCTAGTAATTATAGTGTCGAAAATACCCCTACTGTTAGTAGTACACAGCCTCTGGAGCCTCAGTTGCCGACTGCGGCGCAGGTATCAGCTCCGTCAGCACCGGTAGTACAACCGCTAGACCCGCAACCATTATCCCCTCAGCCGCCCGCTATACCAGATTATGATGTTGGTGATATGCCAAATAATAATTAGTGATTTCTAGATTATTATTTAAATAAAGCAAAAAGCCGAGGGTTAACTCGACTTCTTACTTTGGTACGCGAGAAAGGACTTGAACCTTCACGCCCGGAGGCACTAGCTCCTAAGGCTAGCGTGTCTACCAATTCCACCACTCGCGCTAACGCACTAGGAGAGGCTCTGCCTCTCCGCTGTCATTTCGAAGTAAATTCGAAATAGACAACTCCTCTCCGCTAAAGCTCGGGCTTACGCCCTCGTGCCTAGGCATTGAGCTCGTATTATTGTAACAGATAAAATAGTTTTACGCTAGTATTTGGTATCAATTTCGCTTGTGGTATTATAATTACATACATGAGTAAGATATCGGAGTATCTCAACGAACACTTGCACGGAGAGGTTACGACTAGTGGGCGTCTTCGTAATTCTTTTTCACGAGATGC
>CAZJFK010000022.1:0-14121 GCA_964545515.1 uncultured Candidatus Saccharibacteria bacterium
CTGAGCTAGAACCACGATTGTTTAGTTTTAATGCTCCGCAGGGTGCTTGCCCTGTCTGTACGGGGCTTGGTAGTCGGCTCGAGGTAAACCCTGAGCTTGTGTTTAATCCTAATCTGACAATCAGCGAAGGTGCTATTCGGCCGTTTAATCGTGTGAATAGTGATGCTTGGTACATGAAAAAATTAGCTGCCGTGGCTGAGCGACATGGCTTTAGTCTAAAAGTACCAGTTCGGGATCTGAGTCCCGAGGCGGTCGAAAAAGTCCTATACGGTACGGGCGACGATAGATACGAAGTCGAAATAGGCGCTGGGCGTAAGTATACTTCGACATACGAGGGTGTGATTCCTAATTTGGAGCGCCGTCACAAAGAAACCGATAGTGAATTTATGCGTCGTGATATTGAGCGATTTATGCGCGAGCAAGAATGTCGAGCTTGCCATGGCGATCGTCTGAAGCCGGTTGTTTTGGCGGTCACGGTACATGATTTTAGCATCATGGACATAGCCAAGATGAGCGTCGATGAATCATTGAAATTATTTACAGGCGGCTTATTGAAACTTGATGACCAGGAGCAGCTAATTGCCGCTCAGATTGTCAAAGAAATTGTGGCACGCCTGAGCTTTATGAATAATGTCGGTCTTAGTTATTTGGAGCTTGCTCGTGCGGCCAATACACTGAGTGGTGGCGAAGCTCAGCGTATACGTCTAGCGACGCAGATTGGTAGTGGTTTGCAGGGTGTACTATATGTGCTTGATGAGCCATCGATTGGTTTGCACCAGCGCGACAACGATAGGCTAATAGGTACGTTGAAGCATCTACGTGATTTGGGCAATACGGTGCTTGTTGTCGAGCACGATGAAGACACTATTCGCCAAGCGGATTATTTGCTAGACATTGGGCCTGGGGCTGGTGTAAACGGTGGACGAGTTATTGCTGCCGGTACACCCGATGAAGTCGCCGCTAATTCTGATAGTATAACTGGGCGATATTTAGCTGGCACCGAAAAGATTGAAGTACCCAAAAAGCGCCGTCAAATTGATGCCGATAGGTTGTTGACGGTTCGTGGCGCGCGTGAGAATAATCTCAAAAACATCGATGTCACCTTTCCGCTCGGTTTGATGACGGTTGTTAGCGGTGTGAGCGGTAGCGGTAAATCGACACTGGTAAATGATATCTTGGCAAAGGAATTATCGGCACGTTTGCACCGCAGCCAAGAAGTCCCAGGTATGCATGAAGCAATCGATGGGATTAAGCAGCTCGACAAAGCAATCGTAATTGATCAGTCAGCAATTGGTCGTACCCCACGCTCAAATCCAGCTACCTACACAGGTGTATTTACGGCAATTCGTGAGCTTTTTGCTAGTACGCCCGAAGCTAATATCCGTGGTTACAAAGCTGGTCGATTTAGTTTCAACGTCAAGGGCGGTCGCTGCGAAAATTGTCAGGGCGATGGTATGATTAAGATCGAAATGCATTTCCTACCTGATGTTTATGTGACTTGTGACGTCTGTCACGGCAAGCGCTACAACCGTGAGGCTCTGGAGATTAAATATAACGGCAAAACGATTAGTGATGTCCTAGACATGACCGTCGAGCAGGCTGCGGAATTTTTTGCCAATATCCCCGTTATTGCTCGTAAACTCGATACACTTGTCGAAGTGGGTCTAGGCTATATTCGCATGGGTCAGCCAGCCACGACATTTAGTGGTGGCGAGGCGCAGCGTATTAAGCTTGCTAGCGAGCTTAGTCGCCGTAGTACCGGCAAGACAATGTATATTCTCGATGAACCAACGACCGGTCTGCATAGTGCCGACGTCAAACGTCTCATGATTATACTCCAAAAACTAGTCGAGGGCGGTAACAGCATGGTGATTATCGAGCACAATCTCGACGTCATCAAGACCGCTGATTATGTCATCGACATGGGCCCCGAGGGTGGTACCGGCGGTGGTATCGTGATAGCTAGTGGCACTCCCGAGCAGCTGACAAAAGTAGCCGACTCATTCACCGGCAAATTCTTGAAACATCTTTTATAGAATAATTATTTAGTTATTTTTGATTTCAACCAGTTACGGAGTTCGCCGCGGGCATAGCGGTTTTGGAGTGCACGAATTAGGGGTGCGCCGAGGGATACTACGATTATCAGGATGATGATTGGCATGACGAGCAGCTCGACATTGATGCCGTGAGCTTCGAGCCAAGCACCTGAGAAATAGCCTAGTGCCGGTACGCTAGTCGCCCATAGTATAGCTCCGACGGCGTTATAAAACATCAGGTCGCTGTATTTCATCTTGGCCACGCCGGCGACGATTGGCACAAAAGACCTGACGGCAGGTATGAATCTACCCAGTATGATGGCTTTGCCACCATGTTTGGCATAAAAAGCTTCGGCTTTTTCGACGTATTCGCGTTTGAACAGGAATTTGCTTTCCTCGCGGATGTAGCGTTTGCCCATAGATTTGCCAGTTAGGTATCCGATGGTGACGCCTGCGAAATTAGCCATAAATATCAAAAACATTACGAGAGTGATTGAGTAGTATCCCTTGGCGGCAAATATACCGGCCGCAAATAGCACCGTGTCGCCGGGTAGGAAAAAGCCAAACGGAAAGGCACTCTCGATAAATATTACCAACAATATGCCTGGTATACCAAATGATACAACTAGCTCGCTTAGTCCCATTACCCCTTAATTGTAGCATACAATGTGGTATAATAGAGGTAGTAATAAATCGGAGGAATATGAGCGAAATTACCCTAACATTATCCCCGCGTGAAGTTTCCGGAAAGAAAGTTTCTTCGCTACGTAAACAGGGAGTAATACCAAGTGTTGTCTATGGCGGCAAGGGCGATGCTGTTAATACACAGTCAGATTTGGTCGCGACAACCAAAGTCGTGCGATCTGCTGGTAGGCATACGCCAGTCAATTTAGTAGTAGATGGCAAAAAACGTCTAGCTATTATCAAAAGTATTGCACTTGACCCAGTCAATCGTCGTCTGAAACACGTGTCATTTCACGCTATCAAGCAAAACGAAGTTATCACTACCGAAGTGTCAATTCATTTGCTAGGACTTGGCGAAAGTCTAGCCGAGCGAGCTGGTCTGGTTGTCTTGCAGGCACTCGAGCAAGTATCTATCAAGGCTAAGCCAGCTGATTTGCCTGAATCACTTGAAGTTTCTGTCGAGAAGCTAGAAGCTGTGACTGATAAATTACTACTCTCTGACGTCAAGTTACCTAGCGGTGTTGAATTTGCCGACGCTGAGCAAGATGTCGAATTAGTAGTAGCCAATGTTTATGAGCCAAGTGCTTTGCAAGCGCAGAACGAAGCTGCCGCTGGTGACGCCGAAGAGCCTAGCGCTGATGGCGTTGAGGCAGAAAACGGTACGGCCGAAGAAGCTACCACAGAAGAAGCTACCGACAAAGAATAGTCGTAAAGCTTTGTGCAAAAGAGGCGCCAGATGTGCGCCTCTTTACTTTTTATAAAAATAAGGTATAATACAGTCATAAAATAAGCGTGAGGTCATATGTCGGAGCTTAGCGGGAGTCGTGTGGAATCAGAATACCCTGATGGTCAGAATTGGCCGGACCAAGTGTGGATTGATTTCGAGACTGGCATTCCCGAAGTTCGTCCCCCTCGTGAAGATTTCTACAAGTTCGGTGACACTGAAATGCCTATCTCGGCTTATCGTGACCTTATTGTTGATACGGTTGGCAAAAATCCAGCCGTTATTTTAATGTCGGGTACTGGCAATGGCAAGAGTATTTATGTGCCGCAATTTTTGTACGAATCCGGTCAGTATAGACGCGTGTATCAAACTCAGCCGATGGTTGTGGCCACGCGTGAAAATTCTGAGTACATGCGCGAGACAATGGCTAGGGATGCTGGTCATTCCATGGATGACATAGTTGCATATCGTACTGCCGCCGAGGGCGACGAGCTGTTACCTACTCATACTATTCGTAATCACACAGACGGTTATATGTTGCAAGCGGCGCTGGCCAACGAAGATTACATAACTAATGATGACGTCGTGATTGTCGATGAAGCACATCTGCGTAATCCAAATATTGATATCTTTATAGCCCTGGCTTTGCAAAAAAATATCCGGCTTGTTATTCAGAGCGCGTCGATTAACGGCAAAGGCTGGGCTGAATACTGTTCGAGTGTTCTGGGTGGTGAAGCTGTGCCTGTAATTGATATGCCAGGTGTCAAACATCCCGTTGAAAAGCGTGTTGGTGGTGCGGTCAAAGACGAGGTCTTGAAATATATCACTAACAAAGATGGCGAACCGCAAAACACTATGGTGCTTGTACCCGGGGCGCGTGATTCGCAGATGATTATGGGTCAAACTATTCCACGCAAGCCTATGAGCAGGGCGACGCTAGAATTAAATGGTGGACAATCTATTCGCAAGCAGAGGCTTAGTTTTGCAAGCTACCCTGACGGCAAAGATGTAATCTCGACGGACATTGGGCGCCAGAGTATTACAATTCCAGATCTTGACGTCGTGATTGATAGTGGCTGGCACAAGATTGGTGATTATAGGCAAGGTGTCCACTATTTGCGAGTTGTGCCTGTTTCTAAGGCCGGGTTGATACAAGGTGAAGGTCGTGTCGGTCGTACTAAACCAGGGCTTCGCGTGTTGGCGCAGCTGCCAGATTACCCGCCGATTCCTTATGATAGTGATGGTAATCCAGTTGTCGATTCGTACGAGGTCCCACCAATTCAGCGTACCGATCCAGCGCCTTATATTTTGAAGCTAGCCCAGGCTGGCTTGGATTTATATGATTTACCGCTCCAAGACAAAATACGTCTTGATGAGCAGGAATACGCCAATCGTAAACTAGTGAAACTGGGTGCAAAAATACTTAATTCCAATACAATCACTGATATAGGTGAAAAAATGCTTCATCTATCATCTCTTGATCCAGCGTATGCACGTATGGTTGTTGAGGCGGATCATTTTGGAGATAAAATTAAATTGCAAATGCTAGCTGCAGCTTGTGCTGTGCAGCAGGATGGCATTACAGTTACCGAAGATGGTGCTGAGCAGTGGCGCGGATTGACTAACGAGAAACGTTCGGACGTTTTGGCGCAGTTGGATATTTTTATCAAAGCTCTTAACATGACACCAGAACAACTCGAACAATTTAATATTATTGAGCCTCGAATCATTCGCGCCAGAAATATTTTGGAGCGTATGTGTCATGATCAAGGTTTGGACATAGAGAATTTAGAAACACCAAATCCGGCTGAGCGTGAGCGTTTGATTCAGTGTATTGTTGCGGGTAGTGATATGATATTTTTTGCCTGCGGCGATAGCGAATTTAGTAACGGCGAGGGTTTTCGTGGTCGACTGGCTAGGTCGACTACTATCGAAACTCCGGGTCGATATATTTTAGGTTCGCCGATGGTCCTAGAGCATTATCGTAAAAAGATTTTAAAGACTCATAATATTGTAACTAACGCGACCGTTGTGACGGCCGAGCAACTTGAAAAGTATGCACCGTGGCGTTGCACGTTTGACGAGAGCGAGCTATTTGTTGATAGGTCAGGTGTTGTACGCCGGCGTGATAGTGTGTATTTTGATGGCAAGACTTTACGAAAAACGACTGTCCGCAATGTTGAACCAAACGAAGAAACTACTCGAGTGTTGGTGCAAAAGATGTTTGATTCCCCTGATTCGCTGAATGGTGATGACCCTAAATTAGGGCAGCTACGTAGTGAGATATTGCGTATTCGTGATATGCTCGTGAATCGCTCCGACAAAGAGGAGTATTACAAGCAAATAATCTCAGCAATTCAGACTGACGTGGAGTCATGGCATGGAGTCGAGGTAAGTAATATGCATGATTTAGCTCAGATTTTGCATAAACGTCGGGTTTTTAATTGGTTGCAAAACACGCTTGCTGCCGATAGTTTCGAGGCGCAAGATATTGAAGATCATGCACCACGCACTATGATAATTGATATACCCAGTGGAATAATTGAAGCGACTATTGAGTATGATGGCAATAAGGCTTTCGTTGATATGCCATTTGCTTACGCTCATTATCTGGAGTCCGAAATTGATCAATTCGAAGGTCGTCAAGTTTACGTTTGGGTAGATTCATCACACAAAAACTACATGACGTTGCACAAAGCTATTGAACGCTCCAAGCGTGGTAATAGGGCGGCGCGTCGTGCCCGCCGCAAAAAATAGGACTTAGCCACCGCTAGTGACAATGTATGGTAAATGTTCTATAATACGTAAACATGCAGAAGATTCTTCTATACTATAAATTTACCCCACTTAGCGATCCTGAGGCTGTTAAGCTTTGGCAAAAAACTCTTTGTGATGGGCTAGATTTGCGCGGTCGCATATTGGTGAGCCGCCACGGACTTAATGGTACCGTGGGCGGAGAAATCGAGGATTTGAAGAAATATATTAAAGAGACCAAAAAATTCCCTGGTTTCAAAGACATTGTTTTTAAATGGTCAGATGGCGGTCGCGAGAATTTTCCGCGCATGAGCGTCAAGGCGCGCCGCGAATTGGTTGGGTTCAAAAACAGCGACGATGAGTTTGATGTTGATGAAAATGGCGTAATTGGCGGTGGGCAGCATCTAAAACCCAAGCAAGTCCATGAGTTAATCGAAAAATACGGTGACGATGTGGTGTTTTTTGATGGTCGCAATGAGCATGAGGCCAAAATTGGCAAATTCAAAAATGCAATCGTGCCAAATACGAATACTTCGCGTGATTTTATAGCCGAACTCGAGAGCGATAAATACGATGATATCAAGGACAAAAAAATAGTCACGTACTGCACCGGCGGAATACGTTGTGAAGTAATATCAGCCATGATGAAAAAGCGCGGTTTTAAGGACGTTTATCAGATTGATGGTGGCATAGTCAAATACGGCGAGGCATTTGGTGACGATGGTCTATGGGAAGGCTCTCTACGTGTATTTGATGATCGTATGGTAGTGGATTTTAGCGATCATACCAAAATTATTGGTGAGTGTACACACTGTGGCGGTCCGACGAATAATTTCGAAAACTGCGCACTCGCAGAATGCAATGAATTAGTGCTGATTTGTCTGAACTGCAAGCAAAACCCAGATCTACTATTTCATACTGATAGTTGCAGAGAAAAACACGCCGCCAAGAATTTATCGTTTAGCAAATAAGCTTAGCCACTCGGAGGTCGATAGCTCGGATGGTCGTTTACTTATGCTGAGTGTGGCGAAATATTTTTGCCTAGAAAAACATTTGTCGACAAATTCACGGTAGCTGGGTAGTTTATCTTGGGGTACGAGTAGTTTGTCTCGCAATATTAGTTCGATAAATGCTGTGTCGACGGCTGGTTGTGGCCAAAAATCACTTCGGTTCAGGCGTTTGCGAATCTTTGCTGTATAGATTGGTGCGATTTGTGCGCCGAGTAATCCTGTGAATTTATCGGTATCTATTAGTAATTTTTCAGCGAATTGTTTTTGGACTATTAAATAGATTGCCTCAGGGCGATGAGGCGACTCAGTTAGTTTTTTGACGATAGGAGAGCTTATATGGAACGGTATATTGGCAAAAACTTTGTATGGACTAGTGGGCAGTTCTGATTTCAAAAAATCACTTTTAATGACTGTGACATTTTCGAACTTCGCTAGGTTTTCGTGCAGTTTTGTGACCATGCGAGGATCGACTTCGTATGATATGACGCTACCGGCGCGTTTGGCTAGACACGCGGATATTACGCCACTACCAGCACCAATATCGAGCACGGTATCGGATTTTTTGATATTGCTATGACCTATTAGTTCTAGCACCAGATTTGGGCTGCGTAGGAAATTTTGGGAATATTTATCGAGGCGTCGCATATTATGAGTATATATTATAGTTTGAGTTTTATGGATAACCGTTTTATAAATATGTGATAAATGTTACAATCGCATAGTGCAAGACAAAATCTTAAAAGCGAGTAAACTACTCGAAAAGCGAGCATCTCAGGTACAGCGTGGCGGTGCTAGGGCAGCGGTCTTGGGTGTCAATGATGGCTTGGTTAGCATTTTATGTATAGTTATTGGTGTGGCTGCGGCTGGCGGTGACAACGGCGCCGTGCTTCTGGCTGGCTTTGCCGGTACTCTTGCTGGGGCGATTTCTATGGCGGCTGGCGAATGGATATCGGTTACGGCTCAGGTTGAGCTTTTTGCGGGAGTTCTGAAAGATCTACGCAAGATTAACAAGAAAGACCAGGCTTTATTGATCTCAAACCTCGCAAATAACTTTGAGCATCACGGCATTGATTCTGCATTGTCTCAAAAGATTTCGAGTGACGTTGCTAGGGATAGTGATTTGTTTGTGTCTATGTATGCGTCGCAGGTTATTGGTATCAATCAAGACGAATTAGGCTCACCGTCTACGGCTGCGGCTTCGTCATTTGTTTTGTTCGTAATCGGCGCAATCGCGCCTATGGCTCCCTGGGTATTTGGCGCATCTGGTGGCAGCGGGATTTTCTCTGCTATATTTTTGACTGCACTCGGCGGGCTATTTGTAGGCGGATTCACTGCGTATTCCAGCGGTAAGAGTATGGTTTATGGGGCTGTTAGGCAATTGATCATCATAGCTTTTGCTAGTGCGATAACTTATGGTATTGGTTATATTTTTGGTGTAGCAGTGTCGTAGCTATATAATATTACTATACGATGAACAAACAATTAGAGGCCAAGCTAAAAACGTTGCCGCGTTCGCCCGGCGTTTATTTTCATAAGTCAGCGAGTGGTGAGATTATTTATGTAGGCAAAGCGGCGGTACTCAAAAATCGTGTGCGACAATATTTTCAGACCGGCGCGTCCGCTGTCCAGCGGATGGATGTCAAGACAAGGGCGCTTGTAGCCGAGATTGAAGACACTGATTGGACTGAGACTGAATCCGAAATTGATGCACTGTTTTTGGAATCTGAGATGGTCAAGCGCTATATGCCGCGCTACAATATATTGCTGCGCGATGACAAGTCACAGACGTATGTCCGAATAGACATGCATAGCGAGTGGCCGTATGTATCGTTTACGCGCAATCCTGCCGACGATGGGGCGGAATATTTTGGACCGTACTACAATGGTTTTGCTATCAAAAAAGCTTTGCGATATCTACGTAGAGTATTTCCGTACTATACTAAGCCGCCAAAATCTGGTGAGCGCGTTAGCCTGAGCGCCCATATTGGCTTGGAGCCATTACCCGGTACAACGAGCGATGAATACAAGGCTACGCTACGAAAACTAATACGCTATTTTGAGGGTGGCCGCAAAAAACTGGCGACTGAGCTCGAAAAAGAGATGAATCAGGCGGCTAGGGCACAGGATTTTGAAAGTGCGGCACGTCTGCGTAATCGTTTGCGTGATTTGGCGGAATTACAGCGGCGGATTATGTTTGGTGATCAAGAATTTATGAATATTAGCAAAGATAGGGCGCTGAGCGACCTCATGACTCTGCTTAATTTACCTGAAATACCGGCCAGAATTGAGGGCTACGATATTAGTCATATGAGCGGCGCAAATGTAGTCGCTAGCATGGTTGTGTTTAGCAACGGGGCGAGTAATCGTAGTGAATATCGTAAGTTCAAGGTATCGGAGAGAAACGATGATACTGGCAATATGCGTCAGACCATAGAGCGTAGATTGAAACACCTCAGGGATTGGGGGCGTCCGGATTTGGTAATTATCGATGGTGGCATTGGTCAGTTAAATGCAGTGTCTGATTTGCTGAGGGCCGAAAAAATTCCGTATATAGGTCGCAACAAGAGCGGTGATCATAGCAGTAATGCAGTGGTCAGAATTATGATACCGCAAGGTGAATCGTATAAAATAGCTGAGTTAGAGCCGGGTAGTCATATAGCGAGATTAATTGCGCGGGTTGATGAGGAGTCGCATAGATTTGCGGTTAGTTATCACACTGCATTGAGGCGTCGCAAGGCAATTGATAGCGATCTAGATAATATACCGGGCATAGGACCGGCCACTCGGAGAAAGTTAATCAGAACTTTTGGTAGCATGAGTGGCGTCAAAAAAGCGTCGTTTGATGAATTAGTATCGGCTATTGGTCCCCAGAAGGCTAGTAGTATCCAGAAATACCTGTAATTTATACACCTTATTGATGTGTGATATTCTGATAATATGAAAAACATGGATAAATCTTTCTTTATAGGTAATCGCGAAAAAGTATACGACAAATTGCAGGGCGGTCTATTAGTTGTGCCTGGCTATACTCAAATGCAGCGTGGCAATGATGCAGCTTTTGCGTTTGAGCAAGAGGGAAATATGTGGTATTTAAGTGGCATTGAATATCCTGATTGGTGGTTGATGATGGACGGTAGCCGTCGTAAATCATGGTTAGTTTCGCCTAGTGTTGATGAGCGACACCAGATATTTGACGGTAGTTTGACAGCTGATAACGCAAGTTTGATTAGTGGAATCGATGAAGTTGTGGATAGAACTGAGGCGGATAATTGGTTGCGTCAAGCTGCCAAAAATCATCAGCTGGTTCATACTGTTGGTGCTCCTGAGGGTCACGAGCATTTTGATTTTACTCTCAATCCTGCGGCCAAAGACATGCACACTAAATTGTCACGTATTTTTAGTACAGTCGATGATTTTCGTGGCGAGCTTGCCAAGGTTCGTGCTATCAAACAGGATATTGAGATAGCCATGATGCAAGCGGCCGTAGATCTAACGATTAGTGGTTTCGAGCGAGTCTATCGCAACATGGATGGTTACAAACAAGAGTATGAGGTAGAGGCTGATTTCACTCATGAATTTCGACGAGCAGGTGCTAGCGGTCATGCTTATGATCCGATAGTTGCAATTGGCGGCAATGCTTGCACCCTGCACTACACTCATAATGAGGCTAAATTGAAGCGTGGCCAGTTGCTACTACTGGACGTTGGAGCCAAATATGGTGGTTATGCAGCCGATATTACTAGGACTTATGGATATGGTAAAGTTACCAAACGCCAGCAAGCTGTTCATGCTGCCGTACAAAAAGCTCAGGCGGAGATTATCGATCTAATTAAGCCTGGTGTACTGTTTAGTGAATATTTCAAGAGTGTAGATGTCATCATGGGTCAGGCTCTTATGGAACTTGGTTTGATGAAATCTATTGATGGCCCAGAATACCGTAAGTATTTTCCGCACTCAATTGGCCATGGACTAGGTATTGATACTCACGATGCACTAGGCCGGCCTCTCGAGATGCAGCCAGGTATGGTGATGACTGTTGAGCCTGGAATTTATATCCCCGAAGAATCAGTGGGTGTCAGAATTGAAGATGATATTTTGGTAACCAAGACTGGTTATCGCAATATGAGCGCTAAGCTATCAACTAATCTGTAATCGCTTGTGGTATAATATACCTAATAATGAGTAAACAATTTGCTATTTTTGTTGTCCGCTGGCTACTCAATACTTTTGGTTTGTGGTTGGCTATACGGCTTTTTGGGACAGGTACTGGCGGTGAGGTTGATGCAAACTTTGTGATTATACTGACAGCCGGTTTGGTATTTTCGATAGTCAATTCTGTCTTGAAGCCGATAATTGTGATTTTGTCGCTCCCGGCTATATTGCTGTCACTTGGCTTATTTATGCCAGTAGTAAATGGCGTGATGGTTTATATATCGCTCAGTATCGTCTCGGCGCTCAAAATGACCTTTTTGCACTCAATTCTTACCGGAATTATCCTAAGTCTGATAAACTATATAGTAAGTGGCATTATAGAACTTAACACACGCCGTAAGGAGACAACATGAGTTTAGATACCGTACTTGAAGTTATCATGCTGGGATCAGGAATATTAGCTATTATTTGTATTTTATTGCAACAACGAGGCGCTTCTCTGGGTGCTGGTTTTGGTAGCTCGGGTGAGCTCTATACTACTAGGCGTGGCTTTGACAAAAACCTTTTCGAGGCAACAATTGTTTTATCTGTAATCTTTGTATTAGCTATATTTGTTGGTCTACTATTACCATCATAATTGGAGTTTAGTTGATGGAAAAAAAGAGGTGGAATAGATTTGAGATAAGAAAACGCTCAAATACTCTCAAACGGCGGGCTCGTAAAATCGAGACATCGACGACTAAGCATGCCCATAAGTTTTTGGTTAGCCGCTGGGAAAACATTATCGTCGTCAAGATTAATATTGTGGTTTGGATGGTGGCTGTAGGTGTATTAATTGCCGCTGTCGGTATGCAGACCATTTGGTTTCGTAATTCATATATTACCAAGGCTAATGTCAGCGGTGGTACTTATGCCGAAGCAATTATTGGCCCACTAACCAATCTAAATCCTTTGTTTTCCAAAACCCGGGCGGAATTGGCTGTTTCGCATTTGATATTTTCGTCATTATTAGTCTACGATTCAACCGGTTCATTGCATAATGATTTGGCTAAATCTGTGACCGATAATGGCGGCAATGTTTACAAGGTAAACATGCGCACCGATGCACGTTGGCATGACGGTCAGTCGCTTACTGCTGATGACGTAGTATTTACAGTCGGTCTGATGAAAAATGACGATGTAGGTGCCGTGCAGGCTTCGTCATGGCGTAATATCAAAGCCGTTGCACTTGATAAGTATACGGTAGAGTTTACGCTACCTAATGTCTATGCGGCCTTTCCGGCGGCTTTGACATTTCCTATTTTGCCTAAACATATTCTAAAAGATGTTGAGCCAAATGCTATCAAAGAATCTTCGTTTAGTTCAGCGCCAATTGGTAGTGGTCCGTTTGTTTTTCATCTGCTGCAATCGCTTAATCAAGATGGTAGTCGCAAGGTAGTCAGTTTGGATGCCAGTAATGATTATTATAGAGGTAGGGCTCGTATTAATCATATACAAATAAGTGTATATCCTACTAACACCGATATAGTCAAAGCACTCAAATCCGATGAGGTTACGGCTGCAAGTGGTATGGACAGCGAAATAGTTCATAGTTTGAACGCCAGTAGGCACACTGTTGATTTTAGTCCCGTCAATGATGGTATTTATGCTATGTTTAATTTATCGCGCGATAGTTTAAAAGACATAAAAGTCCGACAAGCACTTCGATTGGCGGTCAATCTCAATGAACTTAGCGACGAAATATATGGTCATCCAACGCCTCAATACCTACCTTTTGTGGGTAGCCAAGTTGATGGATCTAGTTCTATACCGGCACCTGAATTTGATGTAGATAAAGCTAATGCTTTACTCGATAAAGACGGCTGGAAAATGACTGATGGAATACGATCCAAGCATGGCGTGGCCTTGAAGTTGCAGATAGTTACTAGGAGTAATACGGAATACGGCAAGGCTATACAGGTTCTGGCTCGACAGTGGCGCAAAATAGGCGTGCAGGTTGACGGCAGGATTTATGATTCCACCAAAGCTGGACAGGATTTTGCTGCTGATATCTTAAGTACCCATGATTTTGATGTTTTGCTAGATGATTTATCGATTGGCGGCGATCCAGATGTATATGCGTATTGGTATTCTACTGGTCTACTCAATTTTACTGGCTACAATAGTAAACTATCCGATGAATTACTGCTAAGTGCTAGGAGTGTCACCAATAAGAGCTTACGTTCCGCTAAATACGTTAATTTTGCTAAGCAATGGCTTAAAGATATACCGGCAATTGGTCTCTATCGCCCTAATCTAATCTATGTACATAAGCAGTCGGTTAATTCCCTGAGCGATGGTGATGTTTCGGTGAGCCCCGATGATCATTTCGCTAATATTCTAGACTGGACAGTGCGTAGTGGTACTGTTTACAAAACCCCATAAATCTATATAATTTGCGACATATGATAGAACTTCCACGTGATTTTTCTCATCTAACATCTCGACCCGAGGAAGATGATAGATTGTTTCATAGTCCTGTAATTGAGCGTGTGATAAGCGAGACGGCGGCCAAGATTCATAATGAAAAACTTCGCCATGTGTTTGAACAATGTTTGCCAAATACACTTGATACGACGGTTAATTATCATGAAGATGCTGATGGAAACCCAGATACGGTGGTTATAACTGGCGATATTCCTGCCATGTGGCTCAGGGATTCAAATAGTCAATTACGTCCATATTTACGGTACGCTAATCGTGAACAAAAACTACAAAAAAT
>CAZJFK010000023.1:0-12113 GCA_964545515.1 uncultured Candidatus Saccharibacteria bacterium
CACCGGTGTCTTGGAGTAATGGTGCCCCCAGGCTTCCCTGGATGTTTGATGCTTGACCCACGGCATCGGCTGATGACGATATGGCCATGAACGGTCCTGCCATAAACGCCATCAAATCAAACGTATCTAGATAATATATTAAGCCAAATGGTGAGGGCATCGGCAGGTTTTGATAGGTTATGGATTTATACATAAAATCATCCATAGCGTTGCCGGTGATTGGATTACCACCACCAACATAGCCTCCGAGTGAATTTTGCTGTAAGTTGGCCGATAGGAAATTAATTACTTCGCCCTCGCCCGTCGAGCCAGCCTTGATTTTGTCAGCAGCGGCTAAGTATTGAAATGCAAATCGGGCTATCGTATGAGCTTTGGCCATTTCGGCATTACTCATGACTTGTTTGCCAAATGCATACCAAATACACTGCAATCCACCATATGAGGTGGCCGGCAGTATCATATTGTCCATCGCGGTATTGTATGACAGGATTGACGACGGATTAGCTAGTGCGCCCAGGCCTGCTCCGCCATCGGCGTTGGGTAATCCACTAAATGGATCAATACCCTCGCCGCTGCCGCCTGTCAGGTATTTTGTAAATGATTGCATTACTGCGGCGTCTGTTGAACCACCAATAGATAGGCCTTTGCTTAGGGCGTAGCGCTCCTTGATGCGACTACTAAATTTCTTGTCATGGAAGAAGCTTGTCAGTGGATTGAACACGCCATATACCTGGTCTTTGGCGGTTAGGCTGAGCTGGGCGTAGAGCCACAGCATATCACCGTTAAATATTGGCATGTATTGGAGGGTGTCTTGGATAGATTGAGGTGTCTCGACGATTGGCACGCCACTTTTCTGGAGGTTGTTCATTATCAAGTCTGATAATTTTTGGAGTGAGCTTTGCGGCACTTGGCTGAGTACATTTTTACTAGTATCGGTATTGATTACTACGTTGCCATCGGTAGTGGTGTTGGATCCGGAGTCTATGCCTTTGAGTGAGTCGAGCCTGTCGGACTGGCCCTGGGCGTCCGAACCTCCGGAATCGGCGGCGTTGGGGTTATTTAGGGTGTCTTGGTACATTTGATTGAGGGTGTCGGAATCGGCTGGTTTGTTGGCGGAATTAATATCACTAAAAACCGCCTCAAAAGCTTTGGTCATGAATTGATCAGAGCTAAAAGATGTCAGGATGTTCTGGGCGCTATCTTTGGCATTGTTGAGGATGTTTTTGTAGACAGGCGGCAAGATACCCATGACTTTGTAGCGACTTTCGGGTTGAGGCCCATTATCATTGCCGTCACCTTGGTCGCGTTTGTCATTGGTGACTTTGGTTCCGAGTACCAAAAAGCCCTGTTTTTCGAAGTTTTCTTTCATACCACGACTCATGGTCGAGAGTTTACATTTGATAGTACCCTCGGGGTTGGCGGCGTCGTTGCCATTAGCATCGCCACAATCTTGGCCAGACATCGGGCCAATCTTGAAGTTGAGCATTTTCCAGTAGTAATCCATCAAAGCAACAGATGTATCAGACAGATCACTACTATACATGTCTTTGAGGTTGACCAGTATAATATTTGGTGCCAACGTAGAAGTATAGACTACACTCATTAGTAGAAAAGTAATCACAAACATAAATGCCGAACCGCTGCGCAATTTACCGGCCTGGCGACCTACCCAACCAAAACGCGCTTTGGACGGCTTTTTTGGGTTTTTGGTTATTTTGGCGTCTTGCTCTGTTTTGGATTTAGATTTGGCACCGTCTTTCCAGGCTTCATCTGGGTGTGCTTCTTGGTCTTTGAGGCTGCTGTCTTCGGATGCGGTCCTGAATTTACCATCGCTACTGACACGATTAAACTTAGACTCGTAGTCCTTTTCGGCTGCTTGGTGATCTGTGCCATCGGCCATAATTAATCATCCTTGTCGGCGTCATTATCATCTTTGTGATTGAGGAGATCAATATCGTCACTAGCTTTGTCTATGTCGTTTTGGGCACCAAACAGGTATTTTTCGGCGCGAGCCTTGGCTTTCTCGCCAGTGCTACCAGGAGCTGGTTGAGCAATGTGCTCGGGTGGTTGCGAGGCATGTCCGCCACCACTTACTAGGTCTTGAGGGTTCATATTAACAGGTACGGCTACGACTTGCATTGGTGTCGAAGGTGTAGATGTGCCAGTGACAATTGAACTATTTTGGGCAATCTGAGGAGCGCGATAGCTAGTAGATGGGGCCGCTGGTTGAGCTGACCCGGCACTACTACCACCGGATCCGCCGCCAGATCCAGCAGGGGCTGGGCCAGAGCTAAACTTACGGTCTTTGTCTTTTGCTTCGTGGGCTTTGTTGAGATTATTAAACAGGTCTTTGGCGGTGACGCCTTTGTCTTTTTCTTTGGTTGTAGCGTTTAGGTCTGCTTTGGATAGTGCACCTGAAATCTGATCGCTCATATCTGGCATATCGGCGTTTATGCCGCCTTGCTCCTGACCCTCAATCTTGGCGGCGTTTAGTTTTTCGAGCTGGTCGGCCATCTCGGAGGCCTTGGCCTGATCAGCTATACCGGCACTTGCGCCGATAGCGCTACCAAGCATCGCTGCTTGATCATCGACGCCCTTGCCGCTCCGTCCGCGGGCTGAATCTAGCATATCGCCGGGTAATGATGAGCCGCCAAGGTTGGATTTGCGTCTAAATCTACTATAAGCTTGCCGCCGATTTGATGGTCCCTTGCCAGCACCAGCCGCTAGCCCCGCCATGCCGCGGGCTGTACTATCACCAGATACTTTGGCTTTGGATTCGTCTTTGCCACCACGCCTACCGGCCAAACTAGCTGATAATTTGGTGCCAGCTGTACTCATAATTGACGACATGTTTTTGAAGATAAACCACACGCCTAGTAGCGGCATGACTGCTGCGGCAATAGCCACGCTATCAGTTATTACGTTGCCAGCTGAACCGCCAGACTTGGCCATATAGCCGCTGCCAAACACGGCGTAATTGGTGTCATTGCTACCGACATTAGATATAGTAGCGCTCACCACCTGCCCAGTACCGAGTAGCAGGGCGATGATTGGGTACAGAAATATTAGTTGTAGGAATAATCTGGTGCCCTGGAAAAAGTACTTCTCCATATTGGGTAGCAGATAAGCGACAAATAGAATTGGCGACACCAGTATAAGCATAGCAACGATAACTTTGCGCATAATTAGTAATACAACCGCCGCCGCACAAACGGTTGCTACCGATATAGCTATGGCGGCAATCGGCGGGAGTAGTACCCAGACAGTACCATACTGTCCCAGGATTGCGCCCATAATCGTGACTAGTGGACCGTCACTGAAACTCCCCGCCGGCGTATCGACAGGCATGATGACCGTACCTACCCCGCTGGCCATACTCTTGAATATGGTTAATATACTGTCGCCTAGGATATTCGTGACATCAATAATAGCTATACATACATACCACGACACGTTGACCAATAGTGCCGCGATCAAGAGCTTGGGGACTAATTTCTTGATATTATATGTACCGCCGCGGCCGGTGAGCTGTGAATATACTAACATCATAAAAGCTACGACGAAGAGCGCGTCGGCGATATTGCGCATTGTCCCCCATGTGGTGTAGGTGCCACTGCTATCCGAGAATATATTGTAATCAATTCGTAGGAAGCTCTTATTAATATAAGTAAATCCATAGTCGGCTAGGCGTGCGATGGTACGCATGGTTGGACAAACAACCCACCCTACCTGCTCTACTGCACAGCTTGATCCTACGCCCGTGAGGAGTCCGGCCATACTTAGTAGTCCGTCGAGTTGGGCATTGGCCGGTGTGCTCATGATTGGCGAAAGGGTGATAGTAACGGCTGCGACCGTGCCCAATATAAATAATAGCCCACGCCGTAGCTGTGTGCGCATGGTGTCAAACAGTCTGCTCGACCAGCGCTTTATCATTACTATTTAATTATCAGTTAACAAGCTTATGCTGTCAATGTTATAATCACTTTATGCAACCAAACGATCAGGATCGTACTGACACTTCCGGGCCTGAGTCACAGGATATTCCCGCTAACCCACAGGTGACCCCTGATAGTTCTTCGCCTAGTGCGCCTCAGCCTAGGCGCGCAGATTTTCCGACAGATGAAGACCTGGTCAATCCGCAGACACCTCAGACTACCCCGCCCGATTATCTGGGTCTGACACCTGTAGAAGTTACTCCGCCACCTCAGCCCAAGAGTAAAAAGGGACTGGTGATCGGGTTAATAATATTAGTGACCATATTGATAGTAGGCGGAGTCTTGGCCTGGATGATGACGCGTCCATCGCTAGAAGACAAGCTATATGGAGCTATCGAAAACCTAATGACCGCTCAGAAAATAAGCGGTAATTACAATATAAGCCTTAGCGGTGTAGATGGAGAAATGAATCTCACTACCGAGTCGGATCTCAGCGACTATACGAAGCCGAAGGTCTATGCCAAATTTACATATAATACGGACACTGGTGACACCAAAATTGATACCACCGGAGACATTTATAGGGATGATTCGGGAACCGGCTATATTAGATTTAGTAAATTAAATACTGATTTGGACGGTGACGCCCAGGGCGATATCCAGATGAATAAGTGGTACAAGGTGCCATCAGAGGAGCAATACAGCCTGCTATATAAGATGTATAAAATCATTAGTATAGATAGCATGGTACATAATTTAGTCCAGCAGTTGATTGTTTATGGCACACCAACGGACAAAGCCGGTCAAATAACAGAGATTATGCGTCAAAAACAGCTATATAGTATAGTGTCGACGAAAAGCGAATCGTCAGTAACTAAATTTACTGTTAAGATGAAATCTGACAATATAAATAAGATCAACGAAGAGATAAATAAAATTTTGGGTACGGATAAATCAGTGAAGCTCATTACGACAACCAGCAAAAACGACCCGATTGAGCTATGGGTTGACGATAAATCCGGTTTGATTACAAAGGTAGTCTACACGGAGCATACATCGAAAGGCTCGGTCGCATCGGTGTTGGTCGACGTTAAATATTCGTATCAATCAAGCCAGGTGAGAGCTCCAAGTATATGAAATATTTTGTAGGATTTAGGAAAAGATTCAATATCTTGTGGCTGGCGGCAGGAGCAGCAGCTTATTTATTTGTTTTTGTGCTCTCGGCTGTACCGACCGTCCAGGCTTTTACCTGCTCTGGTCAACCAGATGACTATTATCAGCGCGATCTCAATAGTAACATTCCCTTTAAGAGCGGTGATATTACTGGTTTTTCCGACGACTTTGAGCGTGATCTCGCCAAACAATCGTTGCACTGGGATGAAGATGAAAAGAGATGCAAGATACAGACCATAGACTCAGGCGATACAAAGACCGCCGACAAGGGCGTCTGCCCCAGTGGTTATATATCAAAGCCTAGCAATAAGGATCTATGCTATAGGCTTATCGAGCGGTCTACTAATGATAAGCCCACGTACGATGATGGCACGCCGATTACGGGTGACGACATCTATTGTTCTAGTGTTCAGGATAACTATGACCAAGAATCTTTCACCTGTAAGGAGTCCGGGTCGTGTAACTGGGTTGGTACATGTGATTATAACCAGGTTGATTTTTCTCAGGACGCGAAAGACAAAGATGCTGAAATAGCGGCCAAGGTAAAACAATGTAAAGACGCCGGTGCGACTTTTGATACAAATACCAAGAAATGTAACTGGACTTATGATACCTGCAAGAAGGCCGGAGGTACCTTCAACGACACCACCAAAGAGTGCAAAGAGGCGTCTCCTGATGACGGCGAGACTTGTAACGATGGTTCTACTCCGGACAAAGACGGCAATTGTGCTGGCGGCGGCAAAGTCGGTGATCCCTCGGGTAATCTCGGTACCGACACCGTCAATTGTGGTCAAGCAAACACGGTGCTAATATCGTGCGATTCGGGGACCGCGGATTGTTCGGGCAGTAGCAACAATAGCGGCGATGGTGAAAAAGGCACCAAAGACGGTGCGCCGGTCATCGCATGTGTTCTACGCATCGGCATCCAAGCCCTGACGGCACTGATTGGTATAGGTGCCGTGGGTGGTATTGCCTGGGAGGCTCTGAAATATGCCAAGGCTGGCGACAACCAGAGTGATACTAGTGAGGCCAAGACTCGAATCACCGAGATTGTCATCGGACTGGTAATATATAGCTTCATGCTGGTCGCAGCTAACTGGTTAATACCGGGCGGAATAATATGATAATGAATGGTATTATATAAGATATGAAGAAAATCCTAGCTGCCCTAATCGTCCCGATATCAATGGTCCTGGCCCTGACCATAGTACCAACCCAGCAGGCCAACGCTTGTTTTCTGGGTATTGGTGATGATTGTGGGTCGTCGGATAGCAATAGTTCGGGTAGTAGTTCAAACGGCGGATGTTTCCTGGGCCTATTTGGCGACGGCTGTGGCCAGACAGACAATGGCGAGTCTAAGTGTGGCGATACCAAGACCGGTATAATTGCCTGTGAAGACGATTCGGGTATTGGTGCCATCGGTGATTTGATCAAATACACTACCATCATACTCTCTACCCTAGTGGGTATAGCCGGTATTGGCGGTATAGCTTATGGTGCGGTGCTGTATGCTACGGCCCAGGATAATCAGTCGCAAGTAGACAGCGCCAAGGTGATAATTCGCAACGTTGTCATAGGCTTGGTTCTGTATGCCTTTACGCTCGTGATTGTGAATTGGCTGTTGCCAACTAGTGCCATAGAGTCACCACCGCCAGCAGATGATGGTACGTCGCAAACCGACCAGAGTGGCAATAGTGTACCCGTCGACACCGGAGCCGACCAAACCCAGCCTACTACTCCGTAAGCATTTCTGATATTATCTAAGAGAGGAAAATATGAAGCTAAAAATCAAAAACCTAACCATAGCACTTGTCGCCGGCATTCTGATACTAGTCGCAGTCCCAACGAGCGTGTTTGCCGATGATCCACCAGTTCCTGCTAATGCTGGAACATCCATACCCAGTAATGGCTGTGAGAGTTCGCACAGTAGTTCGCTAACCTTTTTCCCGGCTTGGTATGACGGTTTGCTGTGTAAAGATGGCAATATCAAGTCACCCAAAGATATGGGCGGTAATAACACTGGTCGTAATTTTGGTCTATGGCTTTCGATTATTGGTATGAATCTGGTTCGTATGCTGCTATACGTAGTTGGCTATGCGTCACTGATATTTATCATCTATGGTGGATTTAAGTTTATGACCCAGGGTGATAATTCTGGAGGCATCACTTCGGCACGCAAGACCATTCAAAACGCTATCATCGGATTGGTGTTGTCGATATTTTCTGTCGCAATAGTTACGTTTGTTGCCGGGAGGATTAGTGGATGAGGAAATTTAGCATATTAGTGCTAGTATTTGGTATGTTGCTTGGTTTTTCGTCGGCCGTTTTGGTCACACCTGTGGTATATGCTGCTCCGGACGCCACTACTGATAAGAATAAAATTACAATATCTAAGGACGACTTAGGGCTGAATGACGCCCCTACTAGTTTGGGCGGTAAAGAAATCGCTAATCTACTCAATACAGTATATTTTGTTGCTGGTATGGTAGCGGTAGCGGCTATGATATATTCGGGCGTCAAATATACGACAGCTAACGGTGAATCGGATAAAATCCAGTCAGCCAAAAACATCATGTTCTATGGTGTGATTGGACTGGTGGTGATAATCATGGCGACAGCAATTACTACATTTATATCAGCAGGAGTAGAAAAATAATGAGTATCAAGAGATTTAATTTCAAACTAATAGCCCTAGCGGTTGTATTTATGGCGTCTGTTGCCGTTAGTACGCTAGTGCCGGTGCATTCAGCGAGCGCCATTAAGGTCATACCGAGCTGTGACGACGGTGCAGCGGGCGCTTCGTCTTCTACTAAGGATATATGTGGTGACGAAAGTGCTGGTCCAGACAAACTACCGAAGCTTGTCCAGAATGTCATTAACACGGTGCTAATTATTCTAGGTATGGCGGCCGTTATCATGATCATAGTCGGTGGCGTACGCTATGTCACGAGTAATGGTGACCCACAACAGGTAAAATCAGCCAAAGATACCGTCATGTATTCTGTCATCGGTGTGATTGTAGCAATTATGGCATTTGCGATAGTTAATTTCGTGCTAGCAGTAATGGCCAAATAAAGGAGGAATATGTTAAAGAGATTATCAAAAATTTTAGTAATCATGGGGCTAGTAGCTCTACCCCTAGGGTTCGCATCACCGGCCCATGCTGATGATACTGACCCAACGCTTGGCGGATCATCTGGTGGCGACTCAAATCCGATTGATAGCATAAAACAGGGAGTGCATGATATTGGTGGCACCAAACAAGGTACCGATGATTTTACCGGAAAGGTTAAATTGGTGGTAAACACCCTACTCTTCCTGCTGGGTGCTATCGCTGTGATCATGTTGATACTCGGTGGTATCAAATACACTACCAGTAATGGTGACGCTAATCAGATTAAATCAGCCAAAGATACGATACTGTATGCAGTGATAGGTATTATTGTAGCCTTGATGGCCTATGCCATAGTTAACTTCATTATAGGTACCTTTAATAAGTAACAGGGCTTAACAAAAGGCTAGTGATTTGGTATAAAATAAGTAAGAGATAATAAGAAAGGTAAAAACATGAAACTAAAGATTAAAGAAGCACTACTCGCTCCTATGGCAGTATTTGCACTTGTACTTGGGTTTGCTGCGGTAGCCGTGGTGCCAGCTAGTACAGTTGCGGCAGATTGTAATACTAGTGACCTAGGTATCCAATCGGGTGCCGACTGTGGCCAGGGTAAGGATCAGCCAGCCAACCTATTTAACGGCAACGACAGCATGTTCAAGAAAGTCACAAACGTACTACTGTTCCTAGTTGGTGCAGTGAGCGTCATCATGCTGATTTTCGGTGGTATTCGCTATGTGGTATCTGGTGGTGACTCAACAGCAGTCCAAAACGCCAAGAATACAATTCTATATGCAATCGTTGGTATTGTTGTAGCTATCCTAGCCTACGCAGTGGTCAACTTCGTTATCAGCAGTTTCGCTGGCAACGCTTAGTAGTAGATAGTATATAAATAAGCCGCGGTAGTCGCGGCTTATTTATATGTCTGAATAGCTTGTTTGTTAAACTTGTCAGTGGAGATCTTTCAGCCAATATAATAGCCCCTACCTCGGGGCTATTATATCAGGACAATCAGTTTATTTGATTGTAATCCTTTTGGCTTCTTCTTGTTTGATCTTACTAAATGAGATTGTCAGCACGCCATCTTTTAGTACTGCGTCTACTTCGTCGTCTTTGACGGCGACAGGTAGCGCTAGGGTACGACTAAATTCGCCCCAATAGCATTCTTGAATATGCCAGTTACGAACATCAGCCTCGTCACCACTGCTTAGGGTGCCGCTGATTGTTAGAATCCCGTCAGAGATACTAACATCTAGATCGTCTTTGTTTACACCAGCGGTACGTGCTTTTACCACTAGTTTGTCTGTGCTTTCGTACACATCAACAGCAAGCTGACCGGGAAAATCGTCTTCGATTGGTTCGTCTTCCTCTACAGCAACACTGTCGTCGGGTACGGATGTTAGGTCGTCGTCATTCAGGAATGCGGCGGCCAATTCGTCCTCGATCAGTAGATCGTCGTTATTAGTTTGCTTTCGAGCCATTGTATCCTCCACTTTTACACTTGGCGCTTGACAAGTAGTCCCTTTAAGTATAGCTTGCAATATATATATAATCAATAATTACCCCTATCAAAACGTAAAAATCACAATGTTAGATAAAATGCTGTCTTTTGTAGCTCCTCACCACTGTTATAGCTGTGGAGAAATCGGCCAAAATATTTGCATTAGTTGTAAAAATGACATTATAAATGAGCCATATTTAGCCTGTGTGGCCTGCGGGGTGCGCTTGGCGGTGGGTAGTTCTGGTGTCTGTGAATTATGTCGAGTGCCCTATTCGAGAGCTTGGTGTGTATCAACGCGTGAGTTGGTCCTAAAAAGTGCGATAGATGGGCTGAAATTTTCGAACAATAAATCCGTTGCAGCGGATCTGGCTATGATTTTGGCAGAAATACTACCTAATTTGCCTGAGGGCACAGTATTGGTGCCGGTGCCGAGCATAGAAGCTCATGTGCGTCAGCGAGGTTATGACCACGTGGGTATTATCGTGGCGGAATTGTCTAAACTAAAAAACACCCCCGTAATGAAGGTGCTTAATAGGAAAACTTCGTCTAGGCAATTGGGGGCCAGCAGACAGTTGCGTTTGAAACAAGCCAGGGAGGCCTATGAGTGTAATCAAAAACTAGATTCAAAAACAACTTATCTGCTGTTGGACGACGTATTAACTACGGGTGCCACTGCATATTATTGCGCCAAGACCTTAAAGAACGCTGGGGCAAAGAATATTTGGCTGGCTACTCTGAGCCGGCAAAGTATCGACTAAGTGCCTCGTATCTGTTAAAATAGCGAAGTACCCGTCGCTATTAAGCGGTGTTTTACAATTCACAAACCAAGCCGCAGGCTGTTTGCTGAATTGAGAGGAGGAACAACGAAACAAGGAAGATTTACGAAGTAAATTGACCAAGTGTAGTGAGTTCCGACGAGACAAGGAGAGGTGACCGAGTGGTTGATGGTACTGGTCTTGAAAACCAGCGTGCGGCAACGTACCGCGGGTTCGAATCCCGCCCTCTCCGCCATAGAAAATACCCTAGACATTATGTCCTAGGGTGTTTTCTATATGGCTTAGGTGCGGGATTAGAGCCCAATCGCCGCTAGGCGATAGGTTCGCCTACTGTCAAATCGTAGATTTGTACAGTAGCTAGCACGTGTTATAACTATGCTAGTTATAACACGTAAGCGTCTGCCCGCCCTCTCCGCCTGGCCGAGGCGGGCGTAGTGATATATGACCCTCGCACCACATAAGCATATATTGACAAACATAACAAAATGAACTATAATTATAATAAGTAAATTTAAAAATAAATGTTAAATAAACACGAAACTCTAACATATAACGCTGATTCCAAAGAAGCCGGGTGGGACTCACCTAGTCGGGTTCAAAAATTAGTTGAATCACGGGTTGTGCCAGGATCAAAGGTTCTAGATATTGGTATAGGCACGGGCTTGGCGGTCGATGGCTATGCTGGCAAAGGCGCGACCGTTATTGGACTAGACCATGATCAAGCCATGCTCGACGAGGCTCGTGCGGTTGTTGGTGACGAGGGATCGCTTCGACGGGCAGATATTAATAGTCAATTGCCCATACAAGATCTGGAGGGTACGGTAGACGTAGTGCAAGCTGTCGGTGTATTGGAGTTCGCAAGAGATTTACCAGATGTATTTGATCAGGTTCACGGCAGCCTTAAAGATGGTGGTGTGTTTGCTTTTACGTCTGAACTTATCGACGATGCAAAGGTAACTGAGCCGGTAACACGCTACGACAGCGTAGGATTGACGGTATATCGCCATACACCCGACGACATAGCGAACATACTTGAGCAATCTGGTTTTGATTTAGTAAGCGCAGAGAACTACGATGGTTATGAGCGAGACGGACAGACAGTTCCATATGGTATATTTTTGGCGCAAAAACGAGAGAAGAGCCCGCCGGTGTTTGAACTTACTCAACCCGAGAGCAAGGTTTATACGACAGGCGAATCCTATTCGTTCCTAGTACACGTACCTATACATGATTTTGATCAACGTGTCGCTGAAATAGGTTCAGACAGAAGTGGTGTTTTGATGACGAGCTTGTTGAACGAAACACGACAAGGCACGTTCTGCGGTGAGGGCGGGCTAATCTTGGAGTCGCCAGCAAGAAGTGCGGTTAAGGGTATGTCTAGTGTAGACACCGGTGGTGAGATTGCTGATGGTCGCATGGATGATTTAGGGCTATTGCAACAGCCGGCCGACAGCACTCAGTATAACCAGATTGATATACAGTTTAACAGTACTAGTATTCTAGGCGTTATGATAAAGGTCACTCCAGATGGCCAGGAACTAGGCAATTCCCGGCGGAATATTCGGCTTCGTGCATTTGCCGAGGCGCGCGGTTTGCCTATCGCACTTGTAGAGGTG
>CAZJFK010000023.1:12123-13983 GCA_964545515.1 uncultured Candidatus Saccharibacteria bacterium
CTGCTGATATGCCCGTAGAAACAATACAGACACGGCGAGATTTAGATAATGGCAATTCGCTTACGACCTACGATATTCCTGGTGGTAGCGATTATTTTTTGCGAGTTGATATAGCTCATGGCAACTTTTACCATAGTCCGGGCGCTAACATTGTCTCGCGCAGTATGATGATTGATAAGTATGGTCAAGTTACACAGCAGCTATCGACCGAACAGGAGCAGCAAATACGTCAAGAGCTTTCTCGACTTCAGGAACAGGGCGGTGTTTCTGACGAAGAAGTACAAGCCGTTATAAGCGGATTTTTGTAGTAGATACAGAGATTTATCCGTTAGTTGGAGCTATTGATGTGCCACTACCACCAACAGTAGTAAGTGACGATATCACAAATGTAACAGCCGCATAGGCCATAAGGGCGACGACAATACCAACGACTGCATATAGGATGGTGTTTTTGGCGCCTTGAACAGCCGTGGAATCACCACCAGATATAACGTAGCGCAAACCGCCAAAAATAATCATGATTACACTGATTGCACCGACTAAGAACAGCATGGTATTGGTAACTGTTTTGAATACGCCTGTTTGGCCGAATAAGTCGGTAACCTGGCCATTACCTTTGGCTGCTGCTGCGCCATTTGCAATCGTATACGACAAGGCATGAGATGTTTCTGGCAACAATAAACTGCCAGCAAATATGCCGAGTACTAATATTCCCAATAAATACCTCAATTTCATAATTGTATTATAGCAAAAATTAAGCATAAAGTCAATAGTTTGTAGTCTAGTATCACCCCCGCTGGCGTGTTATAATAGCCAAAGCCATTCACTACTAACATATAATTGTTATTGTGATTTGCCCTTTACAATTCACAAACCAAGCCGCAGGCTGTTTGCTGAATTGAGAGGAGGAACAACGAAACAAGGAAGATTTACGAAGTAAATTGACCAAGTGTAGTGAGTTCCGACGAGGAGGAGTACCCAAGTGGCTGAAGGGGACGGTTTGCTAAATCGTTAGTACGGGGAGACCTGTAGCGGGAGTTCGAATCTCCCCTCCTCCGCCAAGAAAAAAGATGTCCATTTGGACATCTTTTTTCATATTGTTAACTACCCGCTCATGCTATACTAAAATTATGCAACCAGACCAAGACCAAGGTCTATACCAGCCAGATGCTGATAATACTCAAGGTGCTACTCCTGGGGATGATTCACAGATCCAAGTTCAGCCAGATCAATCTGTAGCCCCTGCTGCCGATGTCGACACTCAGGATGAAGTACCCGAACAAGTAGAAGAATACGATTTTGACCCCATATCATGGACGGCCAAGGAATTTATTCACCGCGAAAAAAGCGGACTATGGTTTGGTTTGTTTGGAATTGCTATCGTACTACTAGGGTTGTTATCGTTTTTTGTCATGCATTCCTGGACATTTATTGTGCTACTGGTGGTAATCGCTGTCGTTGTAGTGGTGTTTTCGCGTCGCCCACCGCATGATCTGAAATACGACCTAGACGGCGAGGGGCTTAGGATTGACGATAAGTTGTATCAGTATAATTCGTTCAAAGCTTTCGGTGTCGTAAATGATGACGGTAACTATTCCATCGTTTTGATACCCACACAGAGGTTGCAGCCTAGTATGACAGTGTATTTCCCTGAGGATCGTGGTGAGGAAATCGTCGACGTGCTTGGTTCTATATTGCCGATGAAAGACATTAAGCTCGATCCAATCGATAAAATGGTGCGAATGTTACGTCTCTAACACTTGTAGATAAGCCCAAAAAATGCTAAAATAAATAAATTGCAACGAGCACCCGTAGCTCAGCTGGATAGAGCGTCGGCTTGCGGAGCCGAAGGCCATAGGT
>CAZJFK010000024.1:0-6616 GCA_964545515.1 uncultured Candidatus Saccharibacteria bacterium
TCGCTTCGCTTATGAGACAAACCTACGGTTTTTCTCATCACGCGGTGCGAGCGAATAAATCGCTCGGGACCGGTTGCTCTTTTCCCTAGGAGGGCACAAGCTAGCTTACGAGTAAATATATTATAACCTATTAGATAGAGGCTTCCCAGTCGAAAAGCACGTTGGTGTGTTTGATTTTGGGAGCACGGCCTTTGTCTGCACCAACAAAAAAGCTCGCACTGGGCGAGCGGTTTTGTTACGGACGTTGCTGTCGGCGTTTTTCGGCTTTAAGCTTTTTTCTGCGAGCACGTTTGATATCGGCACTATGCCAACTACGATGTTTTGCCATTTAATCTCCTTAATTTGGTGCGATTTCACTCGCATGTATTAACTTATTTTAACATAAAAATGGTTTATGTCAGTATTTGTGACGATATAAGTGGCGAGACATCGCTACATTCGCCTACGGCGAATCACGCTCCTCCGTTCACTCGCTCAGAAAAATACTACGTGCTTTGGCGGGCGGCGAGACGGCGGTCGCTACGCTCCCTATCGCACCTTGTTTGCAAAAGAAAATGCCTACGGCGCTTTCTTTTGCTGCACTTCGGCTTACGAACTCGCATCTGGCTCACGTTGCTCGCTGATGCGAGGCCTATTCGCCCCCGTATACCATAGAAAATAACCTAGCAAGCTAGGTTATTTTCTATGGTGCGGGCGGCGAGAATCGAACTCGCATCACTTGCTTGGAAGGCAGGTATATTAGCCATTATACGACGCCCGCGTTTAAATCATTTCTAATTATAACAGATATATGTAATAATATAAGCGTAAGCGAGTAAAATAAATATGCCAAATTTTAGTCAATTTCTAAACGAAGATCAGGGTTCTGGGCTAGATATACATTCTAGTGCCTATGGTGCTGCGGCGCGTGGTGCGAGTACAGGTGGTCTCAGCTTAGATGCTCGCCGTAAACTGATTAATCAGCCTAGGGTCATCAGTCCGTACAAAAATTCACACCTCGGCAATAACCGTAATCGCTTGGATACGACCCGACCAATATTGAATTTAGGTGGCGACGATAAGGTGGATGATGGTCAAGGTACTGGCAGTAATCGTCAAGCTGGTGGTATTAAGGATCAGGCACAGGTAGATTCTAGTATAGCCAAACGCCAGCACTTCACTGAGCCACCCAAGCGAAACTTTGATAAATTCGGCTAGATTAACACTAGTAAATGTGTTAAAATATTTTAGAATAAACCCGCATGGCGAATATAGCTCAGTTGGTTAGAGCGCCTGATTGTGGTCCAGGAGGTCGGCGGTTCAATTCCGCTTATTCGCCCCAAATAAAATACTCGGTAGAAATACCGAGTATTTTTGTGGTTATAAATATTAGATTTCGCGGACTGTTTCGATACTAGCGCCTAGGCTATTGAGGCGATTGGCAAAATCTTCGTAGCCGCGATTGATTGAATACACATCACGCAGGATTGAATCGCCAGGGGCGGCGAGCATAGCTAGTAGCACTACGACTGATGGTCGGAGAGCTGGTGGAGCCACTACATCGGCGGCCTTCCATTTGGTTGGGCCAGTGATATATACACGGTGTGGATCGAGTAGTTCGATATTGGCATTGAGTTTGCTGAGCTCGGTGAAATATATGGCGCGGTTTTCATATGACCAATCATGCACCAGGGTGCGGCCACGAGCGACAGTGGCGATTAGACCCATAAATGGTAGATTGTCCATGTTGATACCAGGGAACGGTAGGGCATGGAGCTTGTCTTTGGCGGCGTGTAGCTTGGATTTGCCAATATGCACGTCGACTAGGCGCGTATGGCCATTCATGGCCAGATATTCGTCGCTTAGCTCGTATTCTAGACCCATCTCGGCTAGGGTAGCTAGCTCGATTTCTAGGAATTCTATCGGTGCACGCTCGATGGTGATTTCACTACCCGTCACTACACCAGCGGCGATGAAACTCATAGCCTCGATTGGGTCTTCGCTAGGATAGTATTCAACGTTTTTGTTGATTGATTTTTTGCCGGTGATAGTTAGAGTTGTTGTGCCAATTCCCTCGATCTTGATACCTAGTTTTTGTAGGAAAAAGCACAAATCCTGCACGGCGTAATTAGGGCTGGCGTTGCGGATAGTTACGGTACCGTCATGCAGTGCGGCAGCCATGATGACGTTTTCGGTCACGGTGTCGCCACGCTCAGTCAGGACGATAGCTTTGTCGACTGGGCGCTTGGTGACTGTCGCTTGGTAGTAGTCGGTAGTTGGGCGAGCTTCAACGTCTAGGCCAAATGTCCGTAGTCCGGTCATGTGCGGTTCGACGGTACGTTTGCCTAGGTTGCATCCGCCGGCATAGGGTAGCCGAAACGAATTGTATTGGTGGAGTAGTGGTCCGAGGAACATAATTACAGTACGAGTACGCTTGGCGGCAGCGATATCCATATTATCAAGGTCTAGATGTTTGGGTGGAGTGAGCTCTAGGTCGTTGCCCTCGGCGCCTATCCAGCGAATTTTTACCCCAATACTGGTTAGGACTTCGATTATACGATTTACCTCTTCGATACGGGCGACGTGATGCAGAGTTGTCTTGCCTTGATTGAGCAGGCTGGCACATAGTAATGCTACGGCCGCGTTTTTGCTGGTCTTGGTGACTATACTACCGCTGAGCGTGCGACCACCACTGACTTTGAAATTTGTCTTGCCGCTATTGTTGAGAGTCATAATATCATGAGACAGTACATCACTAATCCTGGCAATCATCTCGAGACTGATATTTTGACCACCTTTTTCGATACGGTTGATGGCGCTCTGAGATGTGCCCAGCTCCTCGGCTAACTGAGACTGAGTCATACCTTTGGCTAGGCGACTTTCGCTGATTAATTTGCCGATTTTGCGTTTGTAATCGATTTCTATCATAAGTACTATTATATATCATGTATGATATATGGTCAAGGACGGCGCACTATGGTATAATATGCACATGATTTAGCTACCGCCACATCTATGAGAGTAATATTTTAAGGAGATTTATTTATGATTGATGTGGATATAGCAGACTTTATTCGGGACGAAGAAGCCCGTGAGCGATCTGGGCTAGAACTTATCCCTAGTGAGAATTACGTATCAGCCGATGTGCTTGAGGCACTTGGTAGCGTATTTACCAACAAATATTCCGAGGGCTATCCTGGCAGACGCTACTATGGTGGGCAGGAATTTACCGACAAGGTCGAGCAGTTGGCTATCGACCGCGCCAAGCAGCTTTTTGGGGCGGATCATGCCAATGTACAGCCGCATAGTGGTGCACCAGCCAATGAAGCTGTCTATACTGCTTGGCTAGAACCTGGCGATACGGTACTCGCTATGGATCTCAGTCATGGTGGGCATTTGACCCACGGAGCGCCAGTGACGCGTAGCGCGCATATCTATAATTTCATCCGCTACAAGATGAAAGACATCGATACCGGCGAGATTGATTACGACGAGCTGCGTAGCTTAGCACTTGAGCATAAACCGCGGATTATTCTAGCTGGGTTTAGTGCTTATCCGCGCGAGCTAGACTATGCCAAATTTGCCGATATTGCCCGCGAAGTTGGGCCTGATTGTCTACTGATGGCAGACATGGCGCACGTAGCGGGCCTGATTGCCGGCGGCGTCGCCAAAAATCCGCTAGACTTTGGATTTCATGTGCTGACTACTACCACGCACAAGACTTTGCGCGGCCCACGGGGTGGTCTGATACTAAGTATGGGTACGGTGGGTAATCCGCTCAAAAAACCTGAGCGTACTATCGAAAACATCCCGACACTCATCGATCGAGCGGTGTTCCCTGGTATGCAGGGCGGTCCACATATGCATGTCATCGCTGCCAAGGCCGTGGCTTTTGGTGAGGCGCTACGACCAGAATTTGCTGACTATGCCGCTCAGGTGGTGGCAAATGCTCGGGTGCTGGCGGGTGAGTTGCAGAGCCGAGGATTCCAGTTGGTCACGGGTGGTACGGATAATCACTTGATACTGGCGGATGTTTATAAATCGTTTGGTATCAGTGGCAAAGAAGTCGAGATAGCACTTGATAAAATTGGCCTGACACTCAATGCCAATGTAGTACCTGATGATCCATTGCCACCATTTAAACCTAGTGGTATACGCCTAGGTACACCAGCTATCACTACTCGCGGGCTGGACGAGCAGCACATGGTGCAGCTTGCCACCTGGATACGCGCGGCCGTAGATAGCCGCGATGATGAGCAGCAGCTAGCCGAGCTCCGCACCGAAGTGAGTGAATTTGCTAGGCAGTTCCCGTTACCTAGTGACAGATAATTATATTCAATAAATAATAACAGCCACCAAAGTGGCTGTTATTATTTATTGAGTAGTTAATTAACTACAAGTTGTTCCAGAGACACTAGATGCATCACCGCCGTACTGCCAGGCAACGCCAGGTGCACTAGGGTCGTAGTAGCCTACGCAAACACCAGTGGTTGATTTTTGCAGATATGTAATAACATCTTTGGCAGATGAACTAGTAGGTGCGGTTGCCACTATATGAGAAGACCCAGAGAGTCCTGATGGTAACTGAGCGCTATCTGTTGTACCCGATTGCACCTGAGATATAGTAGGATAGCTGCCTTTGTCTGCGTGGTATACTTCAGCGAAATTAAGTACGGCTCCGGCGTTTTGTTTAGCGGCTGATGCGTTGGCCCTAGTAGTTACGTTACCGTAGGCGACCAAGATAATAGCCGCGAGGATACCGATAACGACGATAACGATAATGAGCTCGACGAGTGTGAAGCCCTTCTGCGATTCTTTGTTAATAGTTGGTAGTTTCATGTAATAGATGCCCCTTTTATTAAATGTCTTACTTTATACTACTAATTTACTATAAGCCCAAGCACTATGCAAGTTTTTGCTGCAATCTGTGGATAATATGTGCTAAAGTTCTAGCGGTTCTTGCTCGAGGATAATCTGGAATTTGTCGCGGACGGCCCCGATTATTTCTTCGCGGGCGGCGGCCAGATCGGCGTAGCTAGTGGCTGATTCGTTGATGAGTACCACGGCGTTGCGGTCGTGGATACGCATGCCATGCAGCACCTCGCCACGCAAATCACAGCTATCTATTAGCCAGCCTGATGGTATTTTGACCCTACCGTCTTCGAGTGTATAGGACGGCATCTCAGGATGCTCCTTTGCTATGTCGGTAGCTTTCCAGCCGTCGACGATGGCGTTTTTGAAGAATGAGCCGGCGCTTGGTGTGACCGCAGGATCAGGGAGTTTGTCGCCGCGAATTTCTAGGACTGCCGTGCGGATGATTTGGGGGGTGACATTCATAGTACCAATTTGTCTGGCCGACAAGTATTCCTCGATGGCTTTGTAAAAAGGCGGTTCGGGGCGATCCTTAGTGAGGGCTAGGGTGACGCGGGTGATGATGTAGCGACCAACCATGTCGCCGCTACGGAATATGCTGTCGCGGTAGCCAAATTTGCACTCCTCCCAGCTGATACTAATCATACCATCTGTCTTGGTGTCGTAGGCATCGAGTGATACGAATGTACCAGAGAGTTCTTGGCCGTAGGCACCGATATTTTGTACTGGTGCAGCACCTACGGTACCGGGTATACCACTTAGGGCTTCAACACCAGTTAGATTCAGGTCGACGCAATATTTGACTAGGTCGTCCCATACTTCGCCGCCGCCAGCAGCGATAGTGGCGCCGCTTGGAGTGTCTTCGAGTACTTCGATACCTTTGATTTTGTTGTGTAATATCACGCCAGCGAAGCCTTCGTCGTGGGCAATCAGATTGCTACCACCACCGATGACGTAGACTGGCTGACCTAACTTTTTGGCGTTTTGGCAGAGCTGTTGTAGTTCTTCTTCGTTAGTAAAATTTGCTACATAACTAGCTAGGCCACCTAGACGCATAGTGGTCAGAGTACTGAGCGGTATGTTTATCTTGACGTCCATCAATTAAATTATAGTACAAATATTGTTGGTTGCTAAGTTATGCTAAAATTAAAGCATGACAAAAATTGCAATTGTAGAAGACGACGCTGTTATCAGCCAGATGTATCGTATGAAATTTGAAAGCGACGGCTTCGATGTGCAAGTCGCCGATAATGGTCGCTTGGGCGTCGAGATGGTTCAATCTTTTGCGCCAGATCTAGTACTGATGGATATTCAGATGCCCGAAATGACTGGCGATGAGGCTGTACGACAGATTCGTTCACAACCCTGGGGTGCTAATGTGCCTATTATCATCCTGACCAATCTCGGTGTCGAGGAATCACCCAAGGAATTGCGTAATCTAAATATTCACAGTTATATCGTCAAGGCCGAGCTGACGCCTAGTCAGGTAGTCGAGCACGCCAAAGAAGCTTTGGGGCTGTAAAAGCTAATTTAATCTAGCTCCAAGATTCTCCTCAACAGACCGTTACACGCCCTGAAAAAACCTGGTTCCCGTCAGGTTTTTCGGGGGTTGCATTTCGCTTTTAGTCTATTGCGGAGAAGCTTTGGAACTAGATTGGTCTTGCGTGGTTTTTTCGGCAGCGCGGATGACGTTGTCGAAAAGCGCCGCGACTGTCAGTGGGCCGACGCCACCACGGATTGGTGTGATTTTGATATCGTCGCGCTC
>CAZJFK010000024.1:6626-12634 GCA_964545515.1 uncultured Candidatus Saccharibacteria bacterium
CGTTTGCAGCAGGTCGTTGTAATCCATGCTGATGAACGGCACCGCGCCCATCGCCACGGTGCATTCGATTCGCCAGCAGATGGTGAAGACCGACGGGCGTCCCAACCTCGCGCTCGCGGACTTCGTCGGCTACGTCACCGACTATTTTGCCACCCTCGCTAGCTGTGCCAGCGTCGACTACGATGGCTCGATTGGCCACATCACTGCTGGTGATTAGACCTGGTACACCTGTGGCTGTAACTATGATGTCGTAATGCGGTAGTTGTTCGTGCAAATCGGTATTAGAATCGTCAAAAACCGTCACGTCGTAGCCACTAGCTTGCCATATACGGGCAAGTGGTGCGCCTACTAGCCGCCCAGCACCTACAAGAGCTATTTTTTTCCCTCGTAACTCGACATTATAGCCAGCTAGTAGCCAATTGATAGCCGTAGGAGTAGCTGGATCGAGAGTGGCGCCAGTGCCTAGCCCGTCGACGTCTTTATCGGGTAGGACACGATTAACCGCCGCATCTGTGTCGGCTGTGTCGGCAAGCGGCAGCTGGATGATGATGCCGTGCACACTCTCGTCGCTATTGAGATTATCGATGGTAGTTAGTAGCTCGGATTGGTCGATTTTGTGAATATCGACGTCTATCAATATATCGGCGCCGTAATTTTGCTTCAGCCGCGTATAAGTATCGATGACGGGATTATCGACTGTGACCACGATAGCAAGTCGCGGGAACACTCTATGTGCTTGGCGCAGAGCACGCACTTGCTTGGCCTGACGTTCCTTGATATAGCCGACAAGCTCACTACCGTTTAGTTCTTTCATATTATTAGATTATCATACCTACTGGTATAGTAGAGTAAATGCTAGAACAATTTGCCGTCACTCTTACCAGCCGCAGCGAGACGATTTATATACCTGATGATATGTTTTATCGGGGACTTGTCATACTAGCGGTATTCTTGCTATTTGTTTATATGATTTTTTGTTTCCTGCTGGCGCGGATATTTGCCAAGGCACGTTTGCGTAAATGGCAGGCGTGGGTACCGGTATATAACACCTGGAAATTACTCGAACTTGGTGATCAACCAGGCGTCATAGCTGTCACGCTGTATTTTCCATATGCTAGTTATTTTGGGGCGTTTTTCTTGCTGATGGCTACATATAATATCAACAAACGCTTCGGCAAGAGTAGTTGGTTTTGGGTTTTGTCGTTTGTTTTTCCAGTGATATGGCTAGGTATTTTGGCTTATGACAAATCACGTTTTCGTAAATCAATTCATACTTCACTAGGCCCAAATCGTATGCTAAAATAGCTTTAGCATTATGTTGGACGGTAGATCAGACTCTGGTTTCACTATTGTAGAGATGATAGTTTCGCTAGTCGTCATGGTTATCTTTGCGACGTTACTCTTTCAGATGTTTTTGGTGGGTACCACGCAGCAGGGTACTGTCTCGGCACGAGCCTCGGCTATCGATATAGCAGCTATAAATCTCAGCAAGATTGATTCGCGCGATTCGCCGCTACTCAGTAGTATTACGTGTAGCACGGCTGCTACTAATAATCCAAATAATTTGACTATCAATTCTAGTGCGGCAGGTTCTAATATCACATTTACGCATGAATCCACTTCGGGCACCAATTTACCGTCTGGTACTGGTACGGTACAGAAGATGGTCGCACTTTTCCCTCGCGGCTGTACCAATTCCATGCCTATTGAAATAATCTCAACTGTCGAATATAACGGCGAGACGATTACGAGGGCTACTTATGTCAATTAGACAGGCTAGCGGTTTTACAATTGTCGAGCTCATTATAGTGATAATTGTGGCTGCCGTGCTGACTGGCATACTCTACGGCCCAGTGACTACTCTGTATATCAACAACCAAAAAGGTATCAGGAATGTATCGGCTATAGCTAGTGTTAGGTCGGCTGCTGGGTTGATGCAGACTAGTACGCAGACTGCCAATGCGTTCGAGGATGCTATCAGTGACCCTGTGAATAGCAAGAACTGGTCGTATCAGACTAGTGGTAGCAATAATGTACTTATAATTGATCAATATGCTACTACAATCCCTGAAAGCCAAGATACAGCAAATGCTCGCAAGCTTACTCAGGCGACTGATTGTAGGACGGCTATATCCAATTTCATAGTTTTCTTTGTTCAGAACGATAATTTGTATCGCCGGGTGGTCAAAAACACCGCGGCTACTTGTGCTGGTCACGGCAATGGCATCAAACAGACATGTGCTGCTGGCAATCATAGTGCTAGCTGTGGTGATATTGATGCGCTCCTGGCACGCAATGTTAGCAGCATCAGTGTTGTTTATTATTCCGATACGGCTGGTACTACTGTTGCGACTGGCCCAAGCGGTGCCAAGGCAGCTACTGTCACGATAAATGCTTACAATGGCTCTGGCGCCAACAAACAGACTGCGGTCAGTAAAATAAGGGTTACGCTAATTAATTAATCATGAATATTTTTACTAAATCATTATCACAAAATCAAAACCCAGATCGCGGTGGTTATGTTTTGCCGGCAACTATATTGTTGGGCGTAGCTACGGCTATTATATCGGTTATATTTTTCCAGTTTACAGTACAGGCTAGCGATATTATGAATGGTACTTTTTATGAAGCCCTGGCAAAGGACGCTTCGATGGCTGGTACTAAATACGCTGACAGCTGTGTCCAGGGCGGGGTGATAACTTGGTCTAGCTTGGCACCAAACAAGCAGTGTACTGGTGCTACTTCGACTGGATCTGCTTATGTGGCGCAGCGTACCGGTGAGTGGCGCTCGACATTTAGTGTATCAACACCAGATTCAGATGCGACTGTTGTATCGACGGGTACTGTCGAGCTTTTGACCGGCAGCACTGTGGTCAAGACATACACTGCCACGACCAAGATGTCGATTGGTGGTGGGTTTAAATATCATCCGGTTGCAACTGGCGAAGTAATAACTGACATCAAATCACAGAGTTCTAGCTGTGCCATAGCGAACGGTAAGCTCTATTGCTGGGGCAAAAACGTTAGTGCTACCGTAGGTGATAACACTACTACCGCCAGGGCTGATCCTCAGCTTGTACAGGGAGCGCTCGCTGGCAAGACTGTCACACATGTCGTGGTTGCCGATCGCACTACTTGTGCTATTGGTGATGGTGTGCCGTATTGTTGGGGTGCTAATGACGCTGGTCAGTTGGGTAATGGCACTACGCGTATACTTGATGGGTATCTAGGCGGTTCGGGTACCAAGCAGCCAACTGCTGATATACCCAAGACGAGCTCGGGCGACCTGAGCGGCGGATACGTGACGGATATTAGTGTGTCGCCTCAGAATCAGCCATCGGCTATCTGGCCATTAGCAATCGCTCAACCACACTCTTGTGCGCTTAGGGCTGATGGAGCCGTAGCGTGCTGGGGTAGTAATTCGTTCCGGCAAGCGGGGTGGATGTACTGCGTGGGCTTGATAGCAACTGACGGTACATGTTGTGCAGGACTTCTACTACTGGGTTACTGTATCGGATTTAGTATATATAGCTACCCAGATAAATACACACCGACATATATAAATGGTTATAGTGGCGAAGCCGACGGTGTGATTAGTGGGGCATTCCAAAATGACAATTTAGCTCCATGGAAAGGCAAAAAAGCTGTGCGCGTAGCATCGAGCGCACACGATGATTGTTTGATAGCTGATGGCCGCATGTATTGCATGGGCGTGGAGGTTCCGCTGGAGATTACCTGCAATACGGGGTTATTTATACCAGCGCCCGTGGGTATATCGTTTAATGTTTGTACCACTAAATACTCTGGTGGTTATGATATGTCGGCGAAGGACGGGCTGTTCTTTAACCTGACGCAATGGTTCCAAAGTGGATTTGAGCAAGATTTATTTACTGGATATACTTTGGATGATAAAATAATCGACCCTAAGGCTTGGCAGCTCAGTACTAATATCGCCTGCGGTATGGCAAATACTAATTTCTTCTGCGTCGGACAGGGTCCAGTATGGAGTGAGCTATGGGGTGCTTCGTGGACGCCACCATGGAATGAATCTGACAATTCCAATCTAGGACTGAGTCCAGACATCACGTCAAATGATAACGGCGACAATGAATATGGAATATCTCTGATGGGACTATACTGTGTAGTCGACAAGGGTGTAGCTAAATGTCGAGATTCGACCCTGAGTAATTACCGTGGTAGTGACCATAGCACCGGGACTCAGTGGCAGCCAGTTGATGGTCGCAATGGTCTGGGTGGCCCTGGATACCCTGATATATCTGTACAGATTCCGACTAGGATAGCTGCTGGTACTAGTATGGGTTGTTTGGTAGCGAATGGTCGTCTGTATTGTTGGGGTATTGGCGATGACGGTAGGCTTGCAAATGGTAGTACAGCTTATTTCCAGACATATAAATATCCGACGCTCGTTGGCCTTAATACTGGTGGTACTGGTACCGCTATCGGCAATAGCAACGAAAACGATAACTGGGCAGCAAATGGTAATGTCAGTGCTGGCGGCAATCACTCATGTAGTATTTTCAACGGTCAGCTAGCGTGTTGGGGTGACAATGCTTACGGGCAGCTAGGTACAGGCTCTAATCAGGACGAGCAGACACCTCTGACGGTAGAAGATTTCCAGGGCCAATATACCAATGCCGTCAGTGCGGGTACTAATCATACATGTGCAATCAAATTCGGCAAACTCTACTGCTGGGGTGACAATACTTACGGACAGCTAGGACTTGGTTCGACTGGTGGCTCGTATAATACACCGCAATTAGTGAGTGGTAACCTAAATGGTAAACGCGTCACCGAGATTAGCGCTGGCGTGACTGATACTTGTGCTATCGCTAACGGTCAGGCTTACTGTTGGGGTAATGGTGCAGATGGCAAGCTAGGTCAGGGAAATACGACGAATTATTCATCGCCACAGCTTGTAAATGGCAAGGGTAGCTTGGCGACCAAGGCCGCTGTCACTAAAATTAGTGCAGGTACTAATCATACTTGTGTAGTGGCAAACGCCGATGCGTATTGCTGGGGATTAAATAACCATGGTCAGTTAGGCACCGGTAATACCACTAATTACACTACGCCTCAGCTTTTGACTCAGGGTATGGCGGGTACTCCGACGAGAGATCCAAACAACATGCGTCCATCGGTCAGTGACATTAGCGCTGGTGGTGATTTCAGCTGCGGTATATTCAATGGCAAGACTGGTTGTTGGGGTGCAAATGATAAGGGACAGCTAGGCATTGGTACCGAGACATGGTCTACATATTCATCGACCAGTGTGTCAGGCGGTGTCAAAAAAGCATGTAGTACTATTGGTGTCGATTCTTGCGTGGAGATGATTTATGACTCTGGTGTCACTACTCCACCTAGTAACCCTATCACGCGTTCGACATGTAGTTTGTGGATCATCATTTGTGTAGGCGTCACTACTAACTATGGTCAATATCACTGGGTAGTAACTAATAGTGGGCTACGTGACAAGAATATACCAACTGCCATCAAGGGTAGCGCAGGTACGTACTATGCGACTGATGTTTCGGCCGGCGGCTCTCATACTTGTGCTATCATCGACGGTAACAATTCGGCTACTAACGGTAATCTTTGGTGCTGGGGTGCTGGTGCCGATGGTCGCGTGGGCAATGGTAGCACTAGTGATAGCTATGAACCTGTACGTATAACTGGTGGGGATACTGTCAAGGATGGCGTTAGACGTGTGGTTACGTCTATATCGGCTGGGCCGACGTCTACCTGTTCTGTCTCTAATGGTGTTGTACTCTGTTGGGGTACCGGTACTGATGGCAAGCTCGGTAACGGTACTACAACAGGCAAGACCACCCCTACGCAAACAGCCAGTATACGTGAAATTGTACCGTATGCCGCTGGTGTGATCTTCTAGGTATATTGTTGGTTGTACTCAAGAAAAAACTACCCTTAATGGGTAGATTTTTCTTGGAGGGCCAGGAGGGGCTCGAACCCTCGACACCCTGCTTAAGAGG
>CAZJFK010000025.1:0-12201 GCA_964545515.1 uncultured Candidatus Saccharibacteria bacterium
TGTGATTTGGATAGAGCTTTTTGACTTCATCAAAATACGGCAAAGCCTTGGAATAATGAGCTGTATAGAAATAGTCCATACCTTGCTCCCATTCCGTCTGAGTCTTGCTAGTAGTATTAAACGTAATCGAATTATTCTTAGCTAGGGTCTTCAAATCCTTGATGTCACGAACATAATTAATTGCTGCGTCACCGTTTCCGCCAACTCCATAAGTTGCCAAGCCCACAACATCGCCTTCGTCATCAAATACCGGACCGCCACTGTTGCCGTGTCCAATCGTAGTATCTGTTTCAAGCAGCATTTTATCGCTACCGCTGGACTTTTTCTTGTTTGACACACTACCCGTCGTCAGAGTCACCGATGCGTCGTCTTTATCAACCAAGCCATTATCATTAGCCACACCTGGGAAGCCTAATATTGATATGTTTGAGCCAGAATTGACGTCATCGAAACTACCCAAGTGTACAACTGGGAAATTCTTGCCCGATACTTTTAAAATAGCCACGTCAGACGCCTTCATGTAGCCAGTAGCTAGCTCGCCCGCCCTAAAATCAATAGCCTTGGGCTCGGCAACTAGCAGTGAATCGGTACCCTCAACCTTGTCACCTTTTTGAACGGTCGCTAGGACATCTTTGAGGTCTGGACGCTCATCGCCCGTCAAAACCATGATACTCTGCGTCAAATCACTTGTTTTGATTTTGTCTGGCGCACCTTTATACATTTCATCGATTATGGCTCTAGCTAGACCATCAGAATCATCGGCATATTGTGCTTGAAGCTCAGCAAATTTACTAGTACCAATCGTATTGACCAAAGCGTTAAATAAACTACTATCTCCAAGAGACCTATAGTCTAGTGCCGACATAAAGAGCATATCAATTGGATCGTAATTAGCAACATGACCGTTAGTTGCAAAATAACCATCACTACTAACGAAAAAGCCCGAGCCCGTACCACCACCACAAATCTGATGACCGCCAGTGCCATACATGGCGCCATCTACGTCAAACGTGGCATTCAAGCAATATATATTGTAGACAATATTCACAGCTGGGCTATAAAGTGCAGCTATTTTGGACGAAGTCGAAACATCAGGCACAGCCTTGGCCTTGGCAGCAGCTAACTGAGTATGCATAAACAAATCGGTCAGCGAAGGTGCAGGCGTAGCATAAGCCAACACGTCATCACCTGATACCGCTACGGCTTTACCGAATCGTAATGATTCCAGCAATGCGTCGTACTGATGATGAGTACCGGGCTTACTGACAAAACCCTCGTGCACCACAATAGTCATAGGATGACCACCAATATTGGCAGTATATAGGCTAATACTTGGTTCAAGCGCAGTAAAGGTCGTATCGTTAGTGCCAACAACTTTTAATATAGTATGAGTAAAAGCCTTGCCACCGAATGTCACGGTATCGCGACCAATCTGCTTGGTGCTGCCATCTTTGACCCCAGAATCAGCTAGAGCCAGAGTTTCTAATCCAGAATCATCAAGCGACTTCAGCTCTGGATGATAACTGACAAGAACTGCCGACCTATCTGTGACACCGACTGTAAATAGTGGTGAAAATTGAAGCGAAGTGTATTTGCGAGTGGTTTTTAGGTGACTACCATCGTACACCTTGCCGTTACTACCATCGACCGCATCGGCATACATAGTATTGGTATCAAACTGCACGCTAAACCCATAATCAGACTGCACAGTGAGCTTCGTGTCAGATTGTTGAAACAGATTTGACACATAATCCTTGCTATTCGCTACGCCCACCATTACGTGATCCCGATAATTCAAAAGGACCGATAGTAATATCACTAGACCAAGTATAGTTAAACCTAATAGACTAACATGCCTTTTGCGATAAGGCTTGGCATGATGAGGATGAAGCACAACTTCACGATGCTTTAACGATTTTTTTGTATTCGCCACCACTTTTCTCCAATTAGAATATGGCATTATTATACCACAACTCTTATGCTAATCTGAAATTATTGACGACGAATAAAATAAAACGTCAGAATACTAGATATCGCAATGCTGATCAGCATGATCAACATAAAAGCGTGCGGACTATGCTCGCCAGGCAGAGATACGTTCATACCATATAAACCAGCTATCATAGTGGGTACGGCGAGCGCTAAAGTAATCACCGTCAGTAGACGAATTGTTTCATTTAGCTTGGTATCCATAACGGCACGATATGAACCACGGACGTTAGTAATCGTACGCAGCAAGCTCTTACACCTAGCAATCAACTGCTCAAATTCAATCGAAAGATCCTCGACGAGCTCGATATCTTCATCGTGAAGCTTGATGATACGCCCAGACAAAAGCTGTTCAGCCGCAGCGTTGGTCGGTAGAAGTGCATCTAGATAATCATTTAGTTTTCGCTCGTAATTCGTTATCGTGATGATGTCTTTGGATGTCAAAGTCTGCACGTCGCTAGTAGTAGCCCGCATCTGGCGATTAATCGAAGCCACCCTAGTCTGATATTGTCGATTGATTGCCTCTAGCATCAGCATGAATAATTTGTTTTCGTGAGTAGTCGGAGTATTGACCGTATCGATAAATGGCTGCCACAAACGGCCCAGAGTATCGCGACTAACCGTGACGACATTGTCCTCGCCAATAGCAAAAAGAATTGGCGTCGTATAATCATTGAAATCATCGTCAGTATCAGGCAGACGTGTTATGAAATATGTCCACTTGCCTTCCATTTCAACACGCGGAACCTCGTGCGGGTCAAGTGCGTCATGTAGGAGTCCCTCATCGAGGCCTAGCTTGATAAGCGAATCTTTTTCTTCGTCGGTCGGGCGCTCTGAACGAATCCAGGTGCCTGGAAGTATCTTGTCGATTTCTTTGATTGCCGGTCGATATTTGGTCGACCGTAGATACATGATCATCGCTTCCGCCTCGTTTGATTTTTATATATTTATATTATATCAGATAATAATAGATACAACTAGTAAAGTTGCTAAGGTTTGGCTAAGCCGCCTGCACCTCGTCGCCGCCCCCAGCCTTGAGTGGTCGTTTTTTGATTATCTCATAGCGCTCACCTGTTAGTGGCGATTCCATATAGTCATCATTTAGAATATTCACAAAACGACTCATATCTTTGTCGTCCATAATTATGATATTACCGGCGTCATCTTCGAGTAGCTCGACACCCATGTTTTCAGCGTATTCCAGCACTTGCTCTTGCTTGATAGAACCAACCTCCAACTTTTGTAATTTTTTGATCACGCCGCGCTTGCCCTCAACCATGTTTTGGAGTGACATGCCCTCTGGAAAACTAAGCTTATAATTGTCATTGATTTCCTGAACTTTCTTTTCGGCTATCACGGCTTCTTTTGCATCGTAACTAAACAGCTGCTTCAACCTAGCCTGGCTAAATACATACATGTCTTGGTCTAGAATTAGCAGTTGATTATCCGTCGGCACCCTGAGAGCCGCCGCCGCGTCAAACGGCATAAACGAACCATCGCGTAACATCCAACCAGCTGCCCCCTGCATAACGTTGGATTTAGGCAGAGCCTTGGCTACATAAACAGTCTGCTTCAAATCAGGATGTTTGAGCCTAGCAATCACGCCTTTGATATTACGAAAATCGTGTTCACCCTCCGTAAAAGTCTCGAGCTCGTGCTCCTGAGTATTGATCCAGCGCAAAGTCTCGCGAGCATTTGGGACCTTGAAAGTCTGGGTTCGCTGCAACACGCCCACTTCGGCCTCGGCTTCTTCAAAACCGCGTACCACCAGGCCTTTTTCGGCGCCTTCATATAAATAATCTAGGATTCCATCAATAAAAAGTGGCTCCAGCTGACTACGGATAGCTTTGGTCACTTTGACCTTGACCGGTATATAGCTTTTGGCAACCAAAAACAAATCAATAACTAAATCTTCCTTGATCGGCAATAAATTATTTGCCCATGCAAAAACATCGGTCTCGATGTATTTTTCTTTTTCGGAATTTAGCTGAGTTGTTTCGTTTTCGTCCATATTTAATAACCTTTCAGAAATAAGTCTGTATTAATCCTATATATAGTGTATCGAAAATAATAGATATAAATGCTGTAAAAATAGCTAAGGTTGCGACGTAATCAAATCCAAAACCAATTTACCCAAACCACGCGACGGGTCCCTGATGATAGTCTCGGCCTGCTCGCGCGCCATCCAATAAGCGTCTTTGGCTAACTCAAAATCAAACACATCGAGCGGATTTCTAATAAGTGAGGATATCTCGTGATTCGGACGAATATATATAACTTCACCGTTATTTTTGTTACGCCACTTGCGTAACTCGTGTTTCATTTTGAACTCAATCATCGATCCTGCTGGCGGCATAGATGCTGCACCAAATGCAGCAATAGCTAAAAGCTTTCTACTACGAGGCGCCAAATCACCTGACGCAATTGACCGCACACCACCGTCAATATAATATTCACCATCTATCTCAGCCGGATAAAAAACACCAGGCACCGAAGATGAAGCCCAAGCCAAGTCAGCCAAATCATAATCAGCTCCATTTAAAATCCTTGGATGGGCACTACGACTATGTGGACCGGGCAGCTTAAAAACCACGGCGTTGACGTGCTCATCACGTGCATCACCAAATATCTCACGTGAATACCCGCGCAAATAACCCGGCTTATAGTTGGGGACTTTGATTTGTGGCATGTCAGCCACATCATCAAAACCTTTGTCGGCCGCGACAAAACCAGCCACCCATGAACCGGCAGAGGTACCAAGCATGTGTGCTCCATGCAAATCAATTCCTCGATCACGCAAAGTATCAACAATACCAGACTCATAACCAATTCCAAATGCGCCACCACCACCGAAAACTATCGATGGTAAATCACTACGATTCTCGGTTATTAATTCTTTCATGAACCCCCTTTGCAAATTATTTCAATAAATATAACATGAACATTATAACGCATCGTCCCTGACAAACACCTCTGGTCCCGCTGGTCGTAGACGTTTCATTATAGCCTTGCCACCCAAGACCAGCATAATCGCCATCGCAATATTAAAACCTATCGAATACAGCGGATAAGCAAAGCCCATCATCCCCTGTCCGCGAATAGCGGCAACGATAATTACCAACGCCGAGGCGCTGAAATTACCAACATAACTAATAATCCTCTCTTCGCGTGGACGACGCCACCCATGATAAAAAGTCGGCAAAAACGCCAAGCCATCAATGCTTATCGATAGCAACATAGCCATCGCTGGATCGCGCAAAACCACCAATACGAATATTCCGGCTAGGGCACCGATCAAACAAATCAAATCAAAACGATTAACATCACGACTACCTTTCCGCCAGCCTACAATAAATACTACACCGCATCCCAAAACCCCCTCGATAGACAATATAGCACTCTCGATGTGACCCTCAATAAGGGCTGAAACAGTCAAAACAATCGCAAGTAACTCCCATGTCCCCCACGATACCAGCCTAGGGCGCGTTTTACCGCTCAAAGTGCTAAGTATATAAGGTAGTAAACCACCGAGTCCGACGCAAATACTCGCAGCCAAAAGAATTACTATAACCACCACAAAGCCCCTGTAGATTATTTAGCTATAGCGTTATAATATCCCCACCTACCTTAATAAGCAACTTGTAGTATTTACACCAACGAATATATACTATACAATGTATAGTATAACGTGATAGTTCTCAGTTTTGCACGCTCAACCAATCGTAACCAAGGAGATAATATGGCTCTATACAGTACAACCACCCGACAAGAATTCGAAGAAAAAGTCCTCAAAAGCGACAAAACCGTATTGGTAGATTTCTGGGCGGAATGGTGCCCACCATGCCGAGCCATGGCCCCAATCCTACACGACCTAGGTGACGAACTCGACAAGACCGTCGATATCGTCAAGGTTAATATAGAAGAGTCAGTTGAAAATCAGCGTCTCGCCCAAGACTACAATATATCCAGTATTCCAAACATGCCTATTTTTCGCGCAGGCAAGCACGTCGACACTATTATAGGCATGCGTCCAAAATCTGCCTTGCGCGAAAAACTAGCCTAATACACTACTGGTTATGTTTATACTGGTAAGCGGTAGCTTTGAGGTTATAACACTGCTCACCTTGGGAATGTAAACCAAAATCTGCGTCATAACTAAATGAGTAGTTATCCTCAATATTAGAACTTAAACCAAGCTTGAAGTGTTTACTGGACCTATCTTTCGTGGTGTCTTTATCAAACTCACCGCATAGCTGATAGAAATACGTAGTCGAACCATCAGATTCAACCTTGTTAGGCAATGTACTGGGCTTATATTTGACTAAGTCGTGCTCGAGTGCATAATCGACGGCATCACTATCCACGTAAGTATAGCGATCTGCCTGAGCACTATTGATATCCTCCAATTTAGCTGGTAATTCACCTTTTTGATCGGTATATGCCTGAACATTGGATGAAGCATCGCCAAGTGCTGTTGTCACTAGCGTGTCTTGCTTGCTCGTCACCGATTTTGCAAGTGGCCCAGCCACACCAGCTGCTATAAATACAGCCGCCAGCACACCTATACCAACGACTGTATAGGACGACGCTTTTGGAACTTTGTGCATCAAAGATGTGCGTATGAGAAACACAGAAAATACAACTAATTGAATTAATGATGCTATTAAGCCTATATATTTGTAGTCCTGTTCACTATCGATAGGACTGATCAATAAATTAATTGCTATAAATAGTCCCGTTATAAAAGCTCCGATTGCAAACATAGCAAAGATAACCGTATGTATAACCATAATTGCGCCGGCAAAACCCGTCTTGTGAGCTGGCTCGCGACGACGGTAAAATACATCGAATACAGAAGCGGCTACATACAGTACGATAACTGATGCTATCGGATAAGCAATTTGTGAGCCCCAGTCATCAGTACCTGCACCAACTATAAAATATTTCAAGACAACAAATGACAGCCACAGTAGGCCCATAGATAACCAGCCCCAAAAGGCGTACGTAAGCCATTGCATTATCAATGTTATCGGATCGTTATTTTGTACACTCTTTGCTTTACTAGGCATATTAACCCCCACTAATAATTGTATTAATACATAACCATTATAGCAGTAGTTTATCGGATTTCTCTAAGTTTATCGTGTTACACTTAAAAAGTGACGCGTATAAATAATTTCCTTGATACCGTACATAAATTTGCATCAAGCAATATATTTCGCAGACTGATACTTATAGTCTTTATTGTTCAGTCTGTTTTTTTGGTCTTTGTCACGCAAATTGGCGTACCGCCCGACGAAAACAATCACATTAATTTTGCTAAATATTATGCCGCTCATTCGATAACTCCAACGCTAACCGATCAAAAACCAACCTGGACAACAGACGATCTGACTAGAACTGACGACTATTTATATGCCTACGTAAATAGTTTTGTCATGCGCCTAATTGCTAGCGACACTGCCCAGATATATATAATCCGCCTAACATCCGTACTAGTAGCACTGCTGGCGTTTATATTTACCATAAAAGTATTTCAAATACTCAAAATAAGCGACGCTATAATCAATACTGGCCTGGCAATTATCACTAACCTGCCGATGGTTCTGATGCTATCAAGCGCCGTCAACAATGATGTCGGTATCTGGCTTGCCACTTCGCTATGTACATGGCTACTATTCAAAACCTGGCGCAGCCCATCGCTCACCCTACTGGCCTATATAGGCAGCGTGTCCACTTTTGCAAGCCTATATAAACGGACATTTATGCCAATTGCACTAGTGGTATCAATTATCGCAATCTGCTTTGTAATCAAAAAATGGAGCACATTCCGAAAATCAATTGATTTCAAAAATATCTCCGTAATATTGTCCTTGCTGATATTAATAGTTGGCTCTGGTTTATTTATAGAGCGTGTTGGTATCAACTACGCAGTCTATGGATCAATTAGTCCAAGCTGCGAGCGTGTCCAGGGAAAAGAAGCCTGCTCGGTGCACTGGTCGTCCAAACGTCAGCGCTGGCTCGACGCCGGGGCACCAGCAGATGAAAACATATGGCTACCCGCCGACGCCCATAAAGATTCATCACCCGAGTCAATCATTACATTTCTACCCAAATGGATAGGTACTAGTTTGTATAATATAGTCGACATACAAACCCAAGGTTGGCGACACACGGCCGGACCACCAGTCTGGCTAGTCACCGTTCTAGGCGTCGTGTTTGGGGCACCCCTCATCGTAGGTATAATCTATGATTTACAAAAGTTCAAAAGCACAGTCTGGGCACGCAGACGACTACTTGTCGTGGCTCTTGGGCTAACCGTTATCGTTGCTCAGCTTGCCTATAACTATAATTTATATCTAAAAGATTTGGTATTCGGGTTGGCACTCAATGGTCGCTATATACTGCCATCTATTATCCTGCTGTTTGGTCTATCGGGCTACTACTTAGCTAAGGCATTTGGTAAACGCACCAATATCATAATTGGTGCCCTTTTGGTCATCATAACAATCGGTTTTTCAGGCCTGTACATGATGGTGCGCAATCCGCAATTGTTTATTGGCTAAGCTCCTAGCGACTATCGTATAATATGTATATGAAAAAACTTAGAATACTCGCCCGCACTTTAGTTGTTGATGGCGACAAAATATTACTCGTACGCAACAAAGATGCTAATTTTTGGTATCCACCAGGAGGCGGTTGGGAATACGAAACCGAAACTATTACCGAATGTGCGGCCAGGGAAGTTACCGAAGAAACCGGCTATAAAGTAGACATCGAAAAAATGCTCTGGCTCCAAGAATTTCATGAAGGTGAAAAAATATTCTTTGAAACTTTTTGGCTTTCAAAAATTAGCTCAGACAATACCCAGACAGAGTCCGACGTCATAAAACACATCGACCAAGATCCCGATGGCGCTGTCGAAGAAGCCAAATGGTATACCCAAGACGAGATTCAAGACCTAACCGTATTTCCAAAACGAGTTAAATCATTTGCGACATTAATCGAGGAACAAAAAGACACCACCGACCCATTCATCGGAACGTTTTTATGATAAGAGTGCTCGGTATAATAAGTGTTTGTTTTTTGATACTCACTATTATATGGACTATTCGTATTTGTTATGTTGGGGCTAATCTTTATGGGACTCGTCACAAAAAGTCATTAAATAAATCCTTGCCTAGTGGCAACACCCATATACTGCTGCCGGTGCTAAACGAGGATATTAGACTGCCCGAATTTGTAGACTATTATACTAATCATCTCTTGCCAACTGCATCAAATCTGAGACTAATTATCATAACTACCGAGCGAGAGACACTAGAATATCCGAGCTCAAAAACAATTGAGCTCGCAAAATCATTTGCCGATAGACACCCTACCATAACCCACATCCACTACCCAAATACTGACGGAGTTATGGCTCATCAGTTAAATTTTGCTATCCAAAACATTCCCGATATGGATTTTGTGGCAATCTATAATGCCGACTCAAGACCCGAACCAAAAACCTTTGAATGGATAAATAATCAAATTAGTGGCGGTAACCATCAAATATTTCAACAGTACGGAATATATACAAAAAACTTACCTTTTATCAAAAAACAGCAGTGGTCAGCAACACTAATATCAAACGCTTATTGGCAGTGTCGCTGGGCAATTGGTTTTGAATATTACCGCGCCCTGGCCGCTAGTAAAAGACCAGGCTGGCCTAGCTTCGCTCGGCCTTTTAACTACTGTATCGGACACGGCTTGTTTATCAAATCTAGTCTCATCAAAAAAATTAAATTCTCGGAGTCAACCACCAACGAAGATGCAATTCTAGGTATCAAACTAAGTGACATAGGATTATCGCCTACGCCAATACCATATTTTGATACCGCCGAATCACCAGACAGTATAGAATCAATCTACAAACAAAAATCTGTATGGTTTCAGGGGCCATTTCAGGCGTTTATTTACCGAAACATACTAACACGACACAGTCAACGACCAATCATCCTACTCCTAAACTGCTCTAAACTATTTTCTCACTCTATCTATTGGATAGTCGGCCCAATAGGAGCAATCGCCACGCTAGTCCTCAGTATTTTTGTTAGCCTTACAGTGCATCCAATATTTATAATTATGATAGCGTGCCCATTAATCTTTCTGGTAATTCCGCCGATAGCCTGCTGGCTGCTAATTAAAAAACTGCGCTTAGGACCAACTCATATAAATATCGCGACTCTTACGATATCCCTAATCATCGGCGCCATACCGGCCTACGTGACACATGGCGCAGCCGGTATTAGGGGTGTGATAATATACAAAAAACTGCTCCAAGGCTTCAAGCAAAAAACTAAAATGAGACAATACAAGGAGATCTAATGCTATACATTATCGCCGGAGCTTCACTTAGTGGCAAAACAACAATCCGTCAACACATCACAAAAACTTATGGAATTAGTGGCCTCGATAGCGATACGCTGCGCACAGTAGCTAGTGACTTGCGACCAGACCTAAAAGTTGGCCACGACCAAGATGTCTCGACCAACTACAACAACATGCGCCCGATGATACAGGCCTTTATCAGAGCACGGGGATTTTTTGACGAGGACTATTTACTAGAAGGTGACTGTATCAACCTAGACGATGCACTAGATGCCACCGAGCAAGGCGCAAAAGTAATAGTTTTGGGATATCCCAATAGCACAGTGGATGAGATACTTGATATCCTGGATTCTGCCAGCAGCACTCATTGGTCTAAGGGTCTACCTAGATCAGACCTAGAGCAAAAAGCTAAGAGTTTTATTGAATATAGTAAGTTTCTGCAAGCCGAAGCTACTGCTAAAAATCTTAATTTTATAGATGTCTCGTCACGACTAGGCGACAAAACGGTGATAAGCGAAATTACCGACCGACTGATGTCTCAGGATTAAGCTTACCCAAAATTACATCAAGTGCCACTCGTGCCAAATCTTTGGCAGGCTTCAAACCATCAAGTGTAATCCAAGACTCATTAGACTCAGCCATACTATCGTAAAAATTAGATTGTCTAGTACGATACTCGATGCCCTTAGCATCAAAGAAATCTTCACCCCTAACTTTTGTCCTACGTATAGCAATTTCTGGTGATGTGCGCACGTAAAAAGTCTTGCTCGGAACTAAGCCTCCGTATGCCAAGTTATCAATTACGCCGCGAAGACTATTGTCCTCGGCCAAAAGACCATGCTGTGAATGATATTCTTCGTAAGTTTCACTCCAACGGTCAGCTAACACTATATCTCCCATAGCCAAATGAGCCATAGCGTTGTTCCTCTGTCGCCTATTAAAAGCTTGAAACATAAACATCATCTCAATGTCGTCGGCCGTCTCTACGAACTGACCAAACGCATCCTTATGCTCCTGAGTATATGACTTACTAATATAAACTCTGTGCCCCTCGGTTTGCAGTGCATCAGAAACAAGGTTTATAACAGTTGATTTACCGGCACCATCAATACCAGAAAAAGCATATAGCCTATCTTCTGAATCGGCGGAATTGGTATTTCCCAAAATACTCTTTTCCATAGCTATTATTATAGCATATTACTTATGCTATTGCAATACTTGGTATTGACTTTTTATAACTCTTGTGTTAATATAGTACAGTACTTAACTGTGAGTACCTGACGCAGAGGAGAATTCTGTGGGCACCAAAGTCATCGGCGCGATTGTCCTGGGTATTGCCGCGATCATCGGCATCAGCATCGCCGTGTTCCCGTCGTACTACCAGGCCGACAAGCGTGTCGTCCAGGTCTGCGACAAGGAATCGGTCAGCACCGGATCCGACAACGGACACGAGTACCGCGTGTACACGTCCGACGGAACCTTCGTGGTCGAAGACCACGTCTTGCACGGTGTGTCATTCCGCTCCTCGGAGCTGTACGGACATCTGCAAGCCGGCAAGGTCTACGAGTTCGAGTTCTACGGGTTCCGTGTCCCGTTCACATCGACTTTCGAGACCCTGATCTCGGCGACCCCATCGTCCGCTGCGCCGTCTGGCACCTGCGACTAACAGTCGTCAGACACTCGCCGCATAGAGAAGCCGCATAGTTGCACCGCAACTTGCCGCAATCTATGCGGCTTTTCTATTTCCATAAAAAAGTGTTGACATAACGATATATCGTTATGTATAGTAGGTCAAAGTTAACGATATATCGTTTAGAAAGGATTCTTATTATGTTTCGT
>CAZJFK010000026.1:0-11762 GCA_964545515.1 uncultured Candidatus Saccharibacteria bacterium
CCTACAAAACCAGTTACGCCAGGAGTGTTGCGCACGATATACCAGGTTTCGTCAGTTAGCTTCATCTCAACCAGCACGTAACCCTGGAAAATCTTGGCCTCAACGACCTTGCGCTTGCTGTTTTTGATTTGAATTTGCTTTTCTTTGGGTACCATGACGTCAAAGATCTTGTCGGCCATATCAACCGCATTAATCCTCTGACGAATACTGTCAGCTACTTTTTCCTCGTAGCCACTATAAGTGTGTATTGCGTACCACTGTCTAGTATCATCGTATCTACTTTTTGCCATTTAATTCTCCTTATTTTCCTAATATAAAATCAAACAAATACTGGAACAAGCGATCTAGAAGTAAGATCAAGACCACAAAAAACACACTGTATGCCAAAACTGCACCAGTTAAACTCCACGCTGCGCGCCTATCGGGCCAGCGCACTTGTCGAAGCTCTATCCAAGCACCCTTGAAGTATCCGACCTTTTTCTCGCCGGCAACTTTATTCGCCTTTGCCTTGGATTTAGTTTTACTACTAGCTTTGACTGGTTTTACTTCCTCTTTTTTGGTAGTAGTTTTTGAAGCTTTAATACGCACGACGTTGCTGTCGTCCTCTGTATTCCGTGATTTCTTGGATTTATCCGCCACTTGTACCTCTTCTCAATTAAAAAAGTCTGCTTTGCAGACTGTCAATATCATAGTACTCGTAGCCCCGTATAAAGTCAAGTGGCGCGTGGGCTTTATGTTATCATAAGTACAATGGGATACGCAGTATTACTAGTTATTATGGTGGGTATCGATATATACGTGGCGTATATCATAATATCTCGTCTCACCTCCAAGCAATATACAGATGTCAGTAGCCAATCTCTGCGCGACAGCGATCTACCTAGTATTAGCGTCTGTATACCAGCTCGTAATGAAACGCACGCCATGACTACTTGCTTGGAGCGTTTAGTCCAAGTAGATTACCCGAAGCTCGAGATATTAGTACTCGACGATGAATCAATCGACGACACATCGGTATTAATCAAATCTTTCGCTCATGCCGGTATACGTTTTATTGACGGATCCAATTTATCCAGCGACTGGCAAGGCAAAAACTTTGCCCTAAGCGAACTAGCCAGCGAAGCTAGTGGGAAATATTTACTCTTTATGGATGTTGATACCGTCATAGATCGCGAGACGATTTTGAAGCTTGTCAATTCGATGCACCATAATGATTACGATATGATTTCGGTGATGCCATTTCGCGACGATCATTGGACTATCAGTACACTGTTTTCTACTATGAGGTTTTTTTGGGATATTTTACAAAGCTCAGCCCATTCACCACGTGGTGTATCTAATTTATGGATGATTAAAAGTACAATATTTTCTTCGACTATGGAATCACATCCAGAGCTTAAGGCATCGCTACAATTCGAGACCGATATCGCCAGGAATCTAAGCGATAGTAAATACCGCTTGCTTATCGACGGAGGTATTTATGGTGTACGTTATGAAAAGAAGTGGACCTCACAGGTCGAGACGAGTATACGCTTGCTGTACCCTAGGTTTGGCAGAAGTAAGCTCAGGGCACTTTTGGTCATCTGTTTCCTAGTAATAGCTTCGCTACCTTATGTGCTCTGGCCTCTGTATTTACCGCTACTACGTGTTATCTTGGCTCAATTTATAATCTCTATCGTGTACCTGCGACGTATATGGCGACGCTATAAAATAGTCGGCTCACTGATCTTACCGATAATACTATTGCAAGAGGTCGGATTAATTGTAATTAGCGTTTACAAATACATGCGTGGAACTGTCACGTGGAAAGGCCGTCCAGTGAGAGTGGTCGTTCCGAAGCCTGAATCTAAATAACTGGCGTGTATTTTTTAAGCTCACTTTTGTGTTTCAAATAGCTTGCATCGAGAGTACCGACTAGCGCCCAAAATTCTTTGGAATGGTTCATGTGAACGGTATGGCACAATTCATGCACAATGACGTAATCAATTAGCTCAAAGGGTAAATTCATTAGAGCAATATTAAGACTAATTGTACCGTTGCTACTTCTGCTTCCCCAGCGGCTTGTGGCATGAGTGTATTTTAGTTTGCCATACTCAAACTGACCTAGCGATGCGAAATGTTTAACTCTAAGCGGTATATATTCTTTGGCCTCAACGCGTAGTGTGTCTATGATTGTATTTTTAGCTAATCTAATAACCGCTTGCGACTCCGGGCTGTCGGTGCTGGCTATCAAAATAATTATCTGATTGCCGGCCTTTCTGACGGTAGTTTTGGATGCCCTAGTGATATTGAGCTTGTGCTTTTTACCAACGGGCATACCATCATATATTTTAAATTCAGGGCTATTACTTGCTTTGAACTTCATCAACTGACCCCTAGATGCTCGCACAACCCCTTTGATAGCTATCATAGGCATACGCTTTGGGGCAGAGACTACAAAATCACCGCGTGAATCAATGCGTATCTTCACGTTTCGATACTTAGTGCTGCGATTTACTTTCAGGTCACCTAGTACGCTATCGCTAATGATGTCAGTCATGTGGTTACCTTATGAATTTAGAGTGGTCGACCTTAGTCCGTGGTGGCGGCACCATACTACGAGTGTCTATTTTGCGTGGTCGCTCACTTGCCAGGCGCCTAAGTACAGTCTTGGCCTGGGTGGCAAAAGTATGTTTGCCACTAATTACAACCGGCCGCTCTTTCTCAGAAGGAGGTGTAAACAAACTAATTTTTTTATCAAATTCTTTTTGGGTAATCTTGCCCTTAGTCTTGCCAACAGCTCTTTTTTCGGCCGTCAGGGGCTCAGTCTGCACCCATATGTATAGTGTCGCATATCCGTTTTTGGCGGCATATAGATTGATAGCTTCGCGGTCCTTGCTAGACTCACCGATACCTTCCAGTAGGACTGTCTGTTTAGTCACAAAAAGCTGACGCAAAGTATAGTCAGTAATTTCACGGGCTAGATCGGCATTCTTGGATATACTTAGGGTATCGGCAAAATCGACATAAGGCGCACTAAAAGTCTCGGCGAATTTAGACGCAAAAAACGATTTACCTGCCCCGGGGATTCCAACTACCACCATTAGATGAGGCACTGTGAGCTGCAAAGACTTCATCACCTGATATTATACCAAATCTCATAACTTTCATAAAACTATCGCTTTTAGCGTAATCGCTTTGTATAATATAAATGTGTATGATGACACAAAAGTGATGTCGAAGTTGCTGGCTTTTGGTATGGCCGGTGTTGCTGTGTTTTATGCGACCATGCTTCTCTGGCAAATGTCTAACGGCTCATTGCCGGTACACTACTGGCCAGCGGCCGTCCCGTTTGCTTATATATCACAATTTGTAATTATTCCTATATTGATGTTTCTGGCTACCAGATACCCGCAGGCCAAGTTGCCCGCACTAATTTGGTTTCATTTTAGCGGCATCGTCGTACAGACTTGGTTTACAGAGGTATATAGTCCGTTTACGGTGGTCTGGTGTATGTATATACTGATATCATTTATTTATTACGACTGGAAAGGCTTCATAGCAAGTGCCGGAGCCTTGGTTTTTCAGGCTTCGTGGTATGTGATAGCTTTTCGCGACAGTCATCAGCCTAATTTTCAGGTATACGCTATGTTGGCGACATTAGTTGTGACTATTACTATTTGTACAGCTTATCTTTTTGCGCGGGTAATAGGCATAGGTAAGCAAAAAAATATAGACCTTGCAATTGCCCGCAAGCATGAGCAAGAGCGCGCCAATCAGCTCAACATCCTGCTCAATAGCATACGCGAACCCGTACTTACTGCATCAGTCGACGGTGTCGTTACTTCGCACAACTCAGCGGCTAGCTTGTTTTTCAATTCAAGCTCAATCATAGGCAAGAACATCAACGACGTACTCCCAATCAAAAGTAAAGCTGGCCAACAGATTACCACAACTGATCTTTTTGCATTATTCCAACAAACAATTACCCGCGATGATTTGATTTTTACTGGTAGTCCAGTGCTCCGATATGTCGAACTGCAATTAACTCGTATTGTCTCGACTTCATCAGCGACCGATGGATGGATTTTAGTTATGATTCGCGACATCACCAAGCAAAAAACTCTCGAAGAAGAAAAAGATGAATTTATTAGTGTTACTAGTCATGAACTCCGCACGCCAATTGCCATCATCGAGGGTGGACTTGGCAACATCGAAGTGTTGCGATCCAAAAAAATTGACGACCAGCGCATCGATGAAGCGATATCTGCCGCTAGATCACAGATATTAAGCTTGTCGCAGATAGTAAATGACATATCGACGATATCGCGTGCCGAAAAAGGCGATGGTGACACCGAATCAGAGATTAATATCACTGAGATGTTGATTGAAATACAAAAAAAATACAAAGATGAAGCCGAAAATAAATCCCTAGTGCTACGCCTAGAAGTGGCCGAAAACATACCACTAGCCTATACAAGCAGGGTTTATCTCAGCGAAATACTCCAAAATTTTGTCAAAAACGGTATCAAATACACAAAAGTTGGAGGAATCACCCTAAAAGCCGGGCTACTGGATGACGGTCGAATTTATTTCGACATCATCGACACCGGCATAGGTATTAGCGATACCGATAAACCTCGCATATTCGAAAAGTTTTATCGTAGCGAAGATTTTCGTACACGCGAAACCGGCGGTACTGGCCTAGGGCTGTATGAAGCAAAAATGCTAGCCACCAGGATAGATGCATATATACAAGTAGCTAGCGCAATCGACCGAGGTTCTGTTTTCCGCCTAACACTTCCCACTTCGGCCGTTCGTCTAAATAGCCGTCCAGCAGCGGTAGTCGGGGTTCCGCAGGAAGCATAATATGGATTCAAGTAGTGGGCATTTAAATAAATATATAGCGTTTTCATTCTCTGGGGTGTGTCTCTTGGTATCAATTTTGATTACGGTACTTTACCTAGCTCCGCAAAATTTTAATACCAATCTCAACACACCAGTGCTATTAGCCTCGCTGGGACTTAATATAATCGTTATCGTCTGTACGATGCTGGCAATTCGTTCCAAGGCATTTACCGTAGCATCACTGGTGTCACTACACATCGTCATGGGTGTGATGATTACATTATTCAGCCAAACATATAGCCCATATACGGCGGGTTGGGCTATTATGATTATGATCTCAACCATGTATTACTCGTGGAAAGGCTTTTTTGGTAGTGTTTTAAGTTTGATTTTGACAGCCGTTGCCGTTTTGGTATTCATGCCAAACGACGACGTAGCGTCTAGGTACCATATCATCAGATACGATATAGGATCTATGGTTCCATATATTTTCATGTCTGTTCTCGTTGTTACGCTGACCGTATTTACGGCCTATATATTCGTTTTGATATTAAAAAGCGAGCAAGCCAAGAAAAATGAGCTGGCAAAAGCCCAGATGTCGGAAATGATGCAAGTCAACCGTCTAAATACGCTCTTAAACAGCATTAGTGACGCTGTCGTAACCCTCAATCGCTACGGACGTATTACATCTCAGAATGCATCAGCGCAGGCGTTCTTTGATACCAACGCTTCACTAATAGGTCGTAACGTCGATGAACTTCTAAAACTAAAAGACACCGACAGCAAAGAAGTTTCAATTCGTGAAATCACCCAAAAAATGACATCTTTTAGCCTGCGAGAAGATCTATCAAATACGCTACCCGACGGTGACACCAGATACCTGAGTATACAGCTGTCTAAGATTAGGGGTACGTTTGGCGATGAAGAAGAATATGGAGTCGTGCTCATTATTCGCGACATCACCAAGCAAAAAACCCTCGAAGAAGAAAAAGATGAATTTATTAGTGTTACCAGTCATGAGCTACGCACGCCAGTAGCCATCGCCGAGGGTAGCCTGAGCAACCTACTACTTATGCAAGAACGCGGCGTAACGGGCGACAAGCTCAAACAATCGGCTGATGAAGCTCATAGCCAGATACTATATTTAGCAAATATGATTAATGATTTATCGACACTATCCAGAGCAGAACGTGGTATTGGTGATTCTATCGAGACAATTGATCTTACGGATCTACTCAACAATATGTACACTCGCTACTTGCCCGAAGCTGAAGCTAAATCTCTACATCTTAATCTAGATATTCCGGGCAGCTTGCCGCAGATTGAGACCAGCCGATTGTACCTCGAAGAAATATTGCAAAATTTCATCACCAACGCCGTAAAATACACCAAAGAAGGCCACGTGACAATTCACGCCGAAGTCATACTGGAAAACGTCAAATTCAGCGTGTCTGATACTGGAATTGGACTAAGCAAAACAGATTTGAAACATATTTTTGAAAAATTCTACCGTAGCGAAGATTATCGTACACGCGAATCAAGCGGCACGGGCCTGGGGCTGTATGTGGTCAAAAAACTAGCCGACAAACTCGGCACACGTATCGAAGTTGAAAGCAAATTAAATCATGGCTCAACATTTGGATTCATGCTACCCCTCAGAAATAAGCTCGTAAATATACCGCACGATTCTGCCAAAGACGACCAGCCGCCGGCAGCTCCCGCGGGGGCTGAATAAGTCATAAAATGTAAAATCCCCGCAATAAGCGCGGGGATTACGGCTTGTCGCCGATGTTGAGTGAGGCCCTTTCGATAGCCTGGGCTTGGACCTCGGCGTCAACACGCGCGAACTCCTTGACCATAAGCTCGGTCCACACGACACCATGGACTAGCAGGCGATTCTTGATGAAATTTTCGGCAATTGCAAAAATCTCATCACTGCTGTACAAGATAGCGGAGTCTGTACCGAGCAAGACATTGAACAAACCGTTCTCAATCTCACCACGGACAAATTCACCGATGTCTTCAATCTGCCACTGACAACCGGAATACACGTAGCCTTCGCGTACGTGCCACTTCACAGTAGCCTGCAACTTCCACTTTTCGAGGCGGCCCGATAGACCGATGCGCTCTACGCCATCAACCGAAAGTTGATCGGTACGGTCTCGAATATTCACAACAGAAACACGCCACAAACCAGGAATACGCGGCACAAAACCCGTGTATTCACGAATTCCATCGCTATCTGGATTGGGTTCGCTATCTCGGACCAGACGGCCAAAACGCGTCACAACTCCGCGTTCATACTCACGGATATAGCGAATTGACGATATCAACACACCGCCGCCCAGTATGGCAGCCAGAATGGTGCCGAAATTACTGGTGATTAGCGAAATGAGCCCGCCCATCTATCTCACCTCCTCTCAATGTGCAATCGTTAGGGCATTTTGCCCTAACTTTGTGCATGTAAGTATAACACGCTCAGGCGTAGACTCAACCATAAGGCGTATGCCCGCACTATCAAACCCGTTATAATAGTGATTATGACACAAAAAGGAGTTAATCTAGGCGGTTGGTTAGTTTTGGAAAAATGGATCACACCATCACTCTTTGCTGGTACCGACGCCAAAGATGAATATTCCCTGATGTCCGCTAGTAGCGCCCACCAAGCTCGTGTGAGGCGGCATTACCGGACGTTTATTACCGAAAGTGATATTACATGGCTCAAAAAACAGGGAATATCTCACGTTCGCGTACCTATTGGCTATTGGTTATTCGGCGACCAAGCCCCGTTTTTGCCATGCGAGACACATCTAGATGACTTGTTTGACTGGGCCGACACTCACGACATGAAAGTTTTGCTCAATATCCACGGAGCCCCTGGTAGCCAAAATGGTAAATTTCATAGCGGTAGGTTAGGCAAAGTGGGTTGGTATAAACATAGACATCAGCTAGCTGATTTTACCGAACATGTGGTGAAGCGCTACGGTAATCGCAAAAGCTTTGATGGTCTCGGTCTACTAAACGAACCTAGTCCTCGGCCTAGTAATATCCTCAAACTTATCAACTATTACCGCGTTATTACTAGTCACCTCGGCCGCAAGGCACCCGAAATACAGCTGTATATTGACGGTACGTACCTGCCATTACTATGGGTATGGGTCGCCTGGATACTTGGCGTAGGTATTGATAAACATGTTTATCCTGGATTCGGTAATACAACCCTCAAGACTGCACGTAGGAAACTAAGTATCAGTCATATAGTGATACGAATAATAAGCCCCGTAGTGCCACTTATCATCGGCGAATGGAGTGGCGTTATAAACCATCAGCCAAACGCTCAATCAACCAAGCGCTATATCCAAGATCAAGTCACTATTTATGACCGCACTCACGCCGAATATTACTGGACATACAAGACAGAGAGCAACGACATTTGGAGTTTTCGTGCGCTAAACAAGTAGCCACATACGCCGTATATAGCGTAGAGTCACTTAATCAAACGGCCAACAAAAAAAATGAACAAATGATAATCCTTTTTTCTTGACAGGACTTACAGGACTTGTTTCGCAACCGAACTTTACCAATCTTGGATTTCAGCTTACTACTGGCGAAGAATATATTACAACGCCATTCCTTGGCCTATGAGTTACCTTCATGTCAGTCGGCGCTCTCCAAGAAAATACGCTGGTCAAACCCTCCGCGCTCTTCTAGCTTCACAAGTCGTGCATGCTCTATTTGTTCAGGACTATAACCACACACTTTAGCGATAGCATATAAAACCTCTAGCTTATCAGCTAGCTCTCCAAGATTAGTGTCTTCGGCAAGCTCTTTGCCCTCCTCGACATCCTTATCGAGTAGAGCTTTAAGATATTCATTGTCGTCATTTATAACGTGGTAGCGAGGTACACTATTGTTACTTTTAATAATCTCTGGAATCTTATCTCTTACGAGCTTATTATATTCAGTCATCGTATTGCAATTATAACAAAAGTTCCCGAATCGGAGATTTACTTTATTGTGCTTATGCTTGGCAGGGGCACTAGGAATCGAACCTAGGTCGTCGGTTTTGGAGACCGATATACTAACCGCTGTACTATGCCCCTTCGCCTATGTAATTTTAACATATTTCGAGGATATTAATAATCATCGTAAAAAGTAGCCTAAATTCCTTGCATAGCATTAGTAGTATGCTTATAATATTAGTAGGTAAATATAAACAAGGATGCGGTCACGGGTAGATGACCAAAGGGTAATGAATATACTAATGTTAGGTTGGGAGCTTCCGCCATTTAATAGTGGTGGTCTTGGTGTGGCTTGTTATCACCTAGCCAAAGCTCTCGCAAACAAAGGTTCTCACATCGACTTCGTACTACCCTATTCTGCCGACCATCCTGGTATTGATTTTATGGACATCTACTCCGCTACGTCATTGCGCCCAGAATCCCGTATGCACCTCGGTAGCTATGACAGTAAATACGTCACCGAGGAGCAATTGGCCGAATTTGACGCTGGAGACCTGTCCACTATGCGCGCCGTCCAAAAGCACTACATACAATATGTTGAGAGCCTGATTAGCACTATTAAGCCCGATGTAATCCACGCCCACGACTGGCTCACCATGGAGGCAGGCGTCCGAGCCAAAGAACTCACTGGTCTACCCCTAGTGGTTCACGTTCACGCTACCGAATTTGATCGCTCCGGCGAGGCTTACGGCAATCCAATCGTTCACGAAATCGAAGAGCAGGCCCTAAATATGGCTGATCAAATCATAGCGGTGAGCGCAATCACCAAGGGTATTATAGTCGACAAATACGGCATACCGGCCGATAAAGTCCAGGTTATACATAATGCACTCGATGTCGGCAGCTTCAAGCCCTACGAATACGACAACCGCGATTATAAATACTTTGAAACCCTCAAAAAAGAAGGTTACTTAGTCGTATCCCTGCTAACACGCTTCACAGTTCAAAAAGGCCTGACGCACTTCCTACACGGAGCCGCCAAAGCTTGCGAAAAATACGACAAATTTGTGTTTATACTAGCCGGTGACGGCGAACAGCGTGACGAATTAATTCAATTAGCAGCCGATTTGGGAATAGCTGACAAGGTATACTTCACGGGCTTTGTACGCGGTAAGCTGTGGCGTGATATCTACACGGTATCTGACGTATTTGTAATGAGCTCGGTCAGTGAACCATTTGGACTAACGGCCCTAGAAGCCGCCCATCACCGTAATGCCCTGATAATTAGCCGTCAATCAGGGGTTGGCGAAGTACTCGACAATATCTTGCGCTATGATTTCTGGGACACCGACAAATTAGCCAATCACTTAGTGTCAATAGCCATCCCGCCAGCCCTAGCGACTTCGCTCAAAGAAGGCGTAGGCAAAGAATACGCCCGCATATCGTGGACTGACGTAGCCGACAAATGCATACGCCTATTCAACCAGACGCGTAACGAGGTGCCAGTATGAGCAAAAGTCTAGCTTTCTACTTCCACGTACACCAGCCATACCGAGTACGAGAATATTCCGTATTTGACATTGGTCATAGTGATTCATATTTCGATGTCCGCGATGACAGCAAGCTCAACAACGAAAAAATGTTCCACAAAGTTGCCCGCAAATCCTACTGGCCAATGGTAACCACCCTCCAGAAATTACTAAATGATTACCCTGGATTTAAATTCTCACTTAGTATAACTGGTGATTTCATTGAGCAGGCCGAGGCCTGGGCACCAGATTTACTCGACGCATTCCGCTCCCTAGTGGCGTCAGGTAGAGTCGAGATTGTTGGCGAGACTTATTACCACAGCTTGGCGTTTTTCTATGACATTAGTGAATTTGAGACTCAAGTCAAACTTCATGCCGACAAGATAAACGAAGTGTTTGGTGTCACCCCCACGGCTTTTCGCAACACCGAGCTAGCTTATAATGACAATTTAGCCAGGTGGGCTGATAATCACGGTTACAAAGCAATCCTAGCCGAAGGCTGGGATCCAATTCTGGACTGGCGAAGCCCTAATTACGTATATAGCCCCGTGGGAACTAATGATATTCGTCTACTCCTAAAAAACTACAAACTCAGCGATGATATAGCATTTAGGTTTGCCGATAAGTCATGGAATGAATGGCCTCTGACAGCCGATAAATATATAGATTGGCTACACGCTGATTCGAATGGTCAGATTATCAATCTATTCATGGATTTCGAGACTTTCGGCGAGCATCAGTGGGAAGAAACAGGAATTATGGACTTCTTTACCAATATCGTCAGCTCTTGGTCTAATACCGACGATAATTCATTTACGACAGTCACCGAGGCCGCCGAAAACCTACCAGAATCAGGCGAAATCTCGATGCCAGATACAGTAACCTGGGCCGACAGCGAGCGCGATTTATCCGCTTGGTCCGGTAACAGCATGCAGCAAGAAGCTCTAGCTAATATCTACGAGCTAGGCCGCTATCTCAAACATTCTGACGATATGGCACTCGTGCGCGATTGGCGTCTCCTGCAAAGTTCTGACCACTTTTATTATATGGCTACCAAATGGGACAAAGATGGTGATGTTCACAAATATTTCAGTCCGTATCAGTCACCTTATGACGCTTTTCTGTACTACATGAACGCACTTCGCAGTATCCGTTACAGGGTTATGAGAGCTCAGGGCCTAGTCGACCCAGTAGAGCTTGCCACGCACGAAGTAGAGTAATTTTTAAGGGGGTGGATGCTTAGACCGATTGTTCTCAGTAACGGTGAGTTACATGTAGGTATCAACAACTACGGGCTTGTTCATGATTTTTATTATCCATACGTAGGTCTTGCCAATCACTCTGCCGGAGCCCAAACACGCCACCGAGTCGGAGTATGGATTAACGGTGTACTAAGCTGGCTAGACAATGACGGCGAATGGATTTTTGAATATAGCTATCCAGA
>CAZJFK010000027.1:0-10692 GCA_964545515.1 uncultured Candidatus Saccharibacteria bacterium
GCCGTAGTCGTGTCGTCGCGTGGGAGATTTTTGTCTACTATTACATTGCGTATAGCTGCTGCTACTGGGGAATCTTCCGTGACGCCATCCGCTGGATTACGTGCTGGTTCGTATAGTTCTAGCACTTCTATGCCGCTGTCTTCTAATCGCGATCTCAGTGCGACCATTTGCGACGATTTACCGGTACCGTCGTGGCCCTCGAGCACTATATATTTACCGGCGGCAGTTGTCATTATTTGATACCGCGCCCGAGACCTTGTATTTTGCCCGGCAGTTTACGTGAATCTTTGTAGGCGCGCGGCAACATGTCTTCTGGCCGCCAGTTCTTGATTAGCTCGTCTAGATTGCTAGTAGTCTGGTATTTGCCGCTCATACCACCACGACCCTCGCTGTAATCACCCTCGACTACACCTGTTTTGTGAAATATCAGCTGTCCTATGCGCTCACCGACTGGCAATACCACCGATTCATGCATATTGAGGTTATAGATTTCGAGTGTAATACGATTGATATAGCCTGGATCGACCCAGCCAGCGTCGAAACATACCGCTACACCATTGCGACCCCAACTACTACGTGATCTGACCTCGCAGGCGCCTCCGTGGGCGCGAATACCGATAAACTCGTGTGTATGAGCGAGGATGCGCTCACCAGGCCGCAGTACGATTATAGGGTGGTCTGCGGGGATATTTTCAAATAACGCATAGCCGTTTTGAGCGCACCACTGCGCGTGCGGCATGGCTTCAAGTGGACCAGCGAAATACCTATCGACATCTGCTTTGTTAAACGGATTATAGACTTTTTGAACGTCAGAGTACTCTTGTTTGAAGAAATAATGTCCTAGGGTAAAATCTAGGCTAGCTTCGGACACGTTGTCGGGGTTGTATGGAACGCTAACAATCGTGCCATTTTCGATAGCTGATTTTATCTCGACATTGCTATATACACTCACGTTAGGTCCCTCTCTGCATTAATTTTAGCATACCCGACAGTTAGACGGCTATTGGGGCCCTGATGGCTGGGTGGTGGTTATAATCGATTAGTTTGATGTCGTCATAAGTGAAATCATCGATGGATTTGATAGTGTTATTTAACCATAGTTTTGGTAGTGGCAGCGGTTTACGGCTAAGCTGTTCGTCGACCTGCGTCAGGTGATTTTTGTATATATGAGCATCACCGATTGTATGTATGAAATCGCCAGGTTTTTTGTCAGTGACCTGGGCTACCATACTGAGCAGCAAAGCGTAGCTGGCTATATTGAATGGCACTCCCAGGAACATGTCGGCGCTACGCTGGTAAAGCTGTAAATCGAGCTTATCGCCCCGGACATTAAATTGAAATAGCGAATGGCATGGTGGCAAGCCGCCAGCTTCGACGATGTCGTCGATTTCATCTGGTCGCCAAGCACTGACAATGTTGCGGCGTGAATCTGGGTTATTTTTGATAGTATCAATAGCGTTTTGAATTTGATCAATTGGCTGGCCGGATTCAGAATGCCATTTACGCCATTGCACACCATAAATTGGGCCCATGTCACCGTTTTCTAGGGCGAATGTATGATCTGTGGCAATGCGACCGATAAATTTCTTCATGCCGTCAGTCCACTCGGTCGAATTGATTTCGGGGATTTGCTGGTTGGTCTTTTCCAGGTATTTTTTATATGGCCATTCGTCCCAGATGTGGACGTTATTTTGCGCTAAGTATTCGATATTACTCGAACCCTGCAAAAACCACAGCAGCTCGTGGGTAACACTACGCATAAAAAGTTGCTTGGTAGTGACGGCCGGGAATCCGTCTTCTAGATTGTAGCGCGCTTGCATGCCGAATTTGCCAATTGTACCAGTGCCAGTTCGGTCGGTTTTTTCCTCACCGTTGTCTTTGATATCTTTTAATAGATCTAAGTATTGTTTCATTTTTGTCTCCCCTCTCTATGAATATATAATAACACCCCTACGAGAGGGGCGCTATCAATTGCATGTTGTAAAATGCTACTAGTTAATACCGGCTTCGAATTTTACACCAGGTCCCATAGTAGTGGTTACGGTAGTTGTTTTGATGTAGCTACCTTTTAGGGTTGTTGGCTTTTGTGATTTCAGACTAGCTAGAAACGCATTGGCGTTTTCGAGTAGTTTGTCGGCACCAAAACTTACCTTGCCAACAGCTACGTGTACGATAGCTTGCTTGTCGACGCGGTATTCTACACGACCAGCCTTGGCTTCGGTTACAGCTTTGGCTACGTTGGCCGCTACTGTACCGCTCTTGGGGTTAGGCATTAAGCCACGTGGGCCAAGTATACGTGCGTATTTACCAAGTTTAGGCATGTAAGCAGGCGTAGCGACCAAGATATCAAAATTAAGTTCACCCTTGTCGAGTTGTTTTAGGAAATCTTCATCACCTACGATATCGGCACCAGCCTCAGTAGCGGCTTTGTGATCTGCTTCGGGTGCAAATACAGCTACGCGAACTGTTTTACCGCTACCATTTGGTAGAACTACGGTAGCACGGATGTTTTGATCAGCCTGGCGTGGGTCAACACCTAGGCGAGCGTGAATTTCGACGCTAGCGTCAAATTTCGATGGATTTGTCTTGGTAGCTAGTTCCAATGCCTCGGCAAGACCGTACACCTTGGATTTATCGATTAATTCTGCTACTTTGCGGTAGTTTTTGCCGCGGCGTTCTAGGCGAGAGCGAGTTTTTGGTGCTGGACCTTTTTTGATGTTAGCAACGGCTTCTTTGTCCTGAGGAGTAGTGTCACCAGCTTCTTTGCGGGCTTCTTTTTCAAGCTTCTCGGCAACTTCGCGTTGAGCTTTTTCGCTGCGCTTACCAGCCTTGGCGGCTGTTTTCTCTTCGACAACCTCAGTAGCTTCTTCGGCAGTGGCAGCCTCGGCTACATCAGATGACGCAGCCTTGATAGCCGCCTCAATCTCTGCAATAGTGTTTTTGTCGTTGACTTCGAGCTTTAGCTCGGCAGCTTGTTCTAGTAATTCGGCTTTTTTAGCCATAATTATGATCCTTTCTGTGGTACAGACGTCCCGGTGCGTAATGCCCAGCAACTCCCAACATGATATTTAATACCTAAATAGTATCATATCTAATCAAATCTGTCTAGTGTTATTGTTGTATATAAATCTACGTTCAATCTGTCAATCATACAATTTAGCGTAGTCTATTTTACATTGACAAAAATTACTATACTTAGTATAATAAGTAATTATACATCAGAGGTGGCGGTGTGTAACGCACCTCACATTCAACTAGAAAAGAGGACATGATGGTGACAATCACGATTGGTACCGGGGTCCTCACGTGGATCTCCGTGCTACTGTGTGTAATTGCTGTAATTTCTATAGCAATTGCAATAAAACCATTCCTAGTTACGGAACTACCAGGACGTACTGTCGGACTGGCGCGTGATGTTTGGAATATTCGCGAAAGCGGAATCAGGGTCATCCCTGTCTTTGCGGGAGTGATTTCGGCAATGGTTCTAGCATCGCTTGACCAGACCGTGTTTAGTACTGCGCTACCGACTATCGTCGGTGACCTCGCGGGCGTCGACAAGATGCTCTGGGTGATCACCGCCTACGTGCTTGCGTCGACGGTGGTGATTCCAGTCTATGGCAAACTCGGCGATATGATGGGGTTCAAAAAGCTCCTAATTGTTGCCGTGGGGCTGTTCTTGATTGGATCTGGCATTAGTGGCATGGCTACTAATATGGATATTTTGATCATTGGACGCGCCGTTCAGGGTCTTGGTGGCGGTGGACTGTTTGTTTTGTCCATCTCAATCATTGGTTCTATCATTCCAGCACGTCGCCGTGGTAAGTATATGGGTATCACGATGATTGCATTCATGGTGCCCATGGTCGCAGGTCCAGTGATTGGTGGACTTTTCACCGACACCATCGGCTGGCGTTGGGCTTTCTGGCTCAACTTCCCAGTTGGTATCGTCGCTATTCTGGCCATCTGGAAGTTTATTCCGAAGGGTAGGAAGGCCGTTAATGTCGTCGTCGACTACCTAGGGATTTTCTTATTATCTGTGGTGTCTGTGGCGATTGTGCTATGGACGACATGGGGTGGATCGGAATTCGCATGGTGGTCGCGGCAAACTGCTGCCCTATTGATCGTTGCTATTGGCGCACTTATTGCTTTGATTATTGTCGAGCGCAAGGCGGCAGAGCCTGTGATGCCGGGTAGCTTGTTCAAGGACCGTAACTTCTTGGTTATGGTTGTGACCGGGCTGATTGTTGGCGTTGTTATGCTGGGGTCGATGTCGTATGTACCTACCTATATCCAAATGGTGACTGGGTATGGTGCGACGAAATCGGGCTTGCTAATGATTCCGATGATGCTTGGTGCATCGCCGCTGTCTATCTTCGTTGGTATGATGATGAACAAGACTGGCAAGTACAAGAGATATGTTCTCATGGGTGTCGCACTCATGGGCGTGTCGTTGGTGCTGATGTCGCTGATCCAGGTGACGACGCCCATTTGGGTTGTCTGTGCGTTCCTCATGGTACTTGGCGTTGGTATGGGCATGTGTATGCCGGTTATTAATCAGGTTGTCCAGAATCAGTTCACGGCCGACTTTGTCGGTGTGGCGACGTCTACGAACAACTATTTCCGCCAGATTGGTTCGGCACTAGGTGCTGCGCTGATCGGTAACTTGTTCGTGACCAACCTTGTCAATCATTTGTCCGGTGCAGTGCCAGCCAATGAGCATTTCGCTGGCGATGTGAATAGTCTAACTCCTGAGTTGGTCAATTCGTTACCTAGTGCGATGCGCGATATCGTGATTCAGGCCTACAATAGTGCATTGACGCCTATCTTCCTCTGGATTCTTCCTTTGGTGGTCTTAGCATTCGTACTCTTGCTATTCTTCCTGAAAGAGATTCCGCTTAGAGAGAAGATTGAGTATGTAGATGATATCATTGGCATACCGGTTGAAGGTAGTGTTGTAGTTCCAGATGACAGCGTGTCGTCTGAATCGTCATCAACGAACCTCGAAACTAGTGATTACGTCGGTCGACATCGTCGACTTCTGGCGTAAACATAGCCCCAGGCTTACCTGGGGCTATTTAAATACAATATAATTACTACGTTGCTTATGCTAATATAAGGATATGAACGAAATCAAAGACGCACTATTAAAGGCGGGTTTTACTGGGGATATTGATGATTCACAGGCCACGCTAGACGCATATTCGCATGATGCTAGTATGTTTGAAATTATTCCCAAGTTAGTCATCGCACCCAAGACGGCCAAAGATGTCACGATCGCAGTGCACCTGGTGGCTGAGCGTAAGCCGCAAGACAAATCTTTGTCGCTGACCGCTCGTAGCGCTGGCACCGACATGTCTGGTGCGGCTATAAATGATTCGATTATTATTGATTTCAATCGTCATCTTAATAAGTTCTTGAAGCAGGACAAAGACAAAGCCACCGTTCAGCCTGGTCTTTTGTTTCGTGATTTTGATGTCAAAACTGGCAAATGGCTCCTACCCTCATACCCAGCTAGTCGCGATTTAGCTAGCGTAGGCGGCATGGTCAACAACAACTCCGGTGGTGAAAAATCACTTGAATACGGCAAAACTGAAAAATATGTACCAGAGATGAAATTTGTTTTTGCTGATGGTATTGAGCGTGTTGTCAAACCACTCAACAAAAAACAACTCGACGCCAAAATGGCTCAAAAAGATTTCGAGGGTCGCGTCTATAAAAACATGTTTAATTTGATTGAAGCCAACTACGATAAAATTAAAGCCGCCAAGCCTAGGGTTAGCAAAAACTCCACTGGCTATCGTTTATGGGATGCCTGGGACCGCGAGACCGGCGTGTTTGATTTAACCCAGGTCATCGTCGGTGCTCAGGGTACGCTGGGGTTTGTGACTGAATCGACTTTTCAACTTGTGCCTAGGCTCAAACATTCGGGGCTATTAGTGATGTTTATGAAAGACATCAATAAATTAGGTGACCTAATCCCCAAGGTACTGGAATACAAGCCAGCGACATTTGAAAGTTTCGATGATCAAACCTTGTGGTTAAGTATTCGATTTATGCCAAGTTTCTTGAAAATGATTGGGCCAGTACGATTTATCAAACTACTCCTTAGCCTGATCCCTGATGGTTTACAGTTGCTACGGGGTATCCCCAAACTAATCTTGATGGTTGAGTTTAATGGCGAAACTGAGCAAGAAGTTCGTGACAAAATTAGCTCGCTGCACCATGAACTGGCCAAAACTCGGGCCAGGTACGAGATTAATGGTTTTGAGGAAACTCCAACTGAGGGCAAGAGTGAAAAGTTTTGGCTGATGCGTCGCCAGAGCTTTAATCTGCTCCGTAGCAAAGTGCATGACAAACACACAGCACCATTTATCGACGACTTAATCGTCGACCCTAAATATATGCCGGAATTTCTACCCAAGATTCGCAAAATAATCAAAAAGTATAAACTATTCGCTACAATAGCTGGTCATATGGGTGACGGTAATTTCCATATTATTCCACTCATGAAACTAGAAGACCCCAAAGACAGACGTAAACTACTGCCTGCCATGAAAGAAGTTAACGAACTCGTATTGAAATACGAGGGTAGTCTGAGCGGTGAACATAACGACGGTCTGGTACGTGGTCCGTGGCTCGAGCAGATGTATGGTCGTGAAATCATGAAGCTTTTCCGCGAAACCAAGGATATTTTTGACCCTGATCATATCTTTAATCCACACAAAAAAGCCAACGCCACCTGGGATTACAGCTACTCACACATTCGCAAGAGCTTTTAGTTAGATATCCAGTTCGTAAACACCACCAATTATGTCTTCGACCGGTAGTAGTACCGACATGTTATTGCTATATTGAATTAATTCTAGATACGAGGCGTGTAATAGCTTGGACACGTTTAGCCTCTCTACTGCGACGCACTCAGGCTCGCTGAGTTTAAGTGCCAAAAAACTAGATTCTACGGAATTCTCTGGCTGTATAAATTCAAATTGATCAATATATCCGACCAAAAGTGTCTTGGACGGCAGGTGCAACTGAATATCCTGCAAAATAAAGGCCTGGCGTGCTAGCATAGTGACATGGCGAAAATCAATCTGCCTATCAATTACTTCGTTTAGCATATTCATGCCCACAATCCCAATATCAACCTTAAACCTGCTATCCGTCTCTTGGTTTAGAGTTTGCTGCAAGGATTTCGATAGAATTATCGGGTCTTTGGACACATCAGATTCAAAATTCGGCTTAGCATCGTCTAAGTACTTAAACGACTCATAGAGTGCACGCATGTCCGTATCGTTATGCATCGTCGCCCCTGGTGCAATTAAATCTCTTTGTATACGACGGGTATATGACAGAATCAGGGTAAAAGATACCATTTTTGTATTGAATTAAGGTAAAAACATTGGATGCTAATTGTTTCGAGCATTCTTCGCAGTGTGGTTTTACTGGTCTCTCCTGTCTGGGTTCCCGAACATTTAAGCCTATATTTCGTTTGAATCGCTCAAATCTAGTGAGTGGGTCTACAATTACAGCTTCGGAGTTAATAGATGGAAACATCACGCAATCTTCACAGGTACAATGCGCGTCGCCATCATAATGTTCGCCGCGGTATTTCAGATTTAATGCATGTGATAATTCATGAGACGTGACATCGTTTACTTGTGCCTCGCCGTGCATACTAATAACCGCCAAGCGTTGCCCTAGACGTTTGAAATTGGGACCAACTGATGTGAAACCAGCTGTTCTTTTGTCCTCGTGTTTTTCAATCTGTCGTCCAGTTGCAATAATATTAATATCTGCGTCAGTCAGAGTGTGTAATACTTCCTCTACGCAGATAATATCCGACTCCGTCCTAGTAAGTACTGTCGGTCGATTAGAATCTATAACCTCAAATTCACCCGCCACCTCGGCCGTGATGTCTATCCCATTAATAATCTGTTCGATATCTAAATCTGAAGTTAAATGGTCATGGAGTATTTCAATAGACAATTTTTTCGACATAGTTAAGTATCTATAACTCCCTGTCCATTATCCGATAATCTTCAATGACACTTATAGGTATAGTTGCGTAGTTTTCAATTGGCTTGATTCTACGTGAATCTAGATCATTTTCTAGATATCCGCTACTATGGAGCCGTAAAGATATCTCCCAGATCAATTCACCTTTGGAATCGCCAAACTCATGAACTTCAAAAAATCCCATGCGACCACCGAGTCGTACTCTACCATGATTAGCTAGATGCCCGAGCATCTCCATATTGTCCATGATTTGTGCTGGTGACGATGGTGTATATACTCTGTCTACAGTGACATCAATGCCACGATTTAGATACCCATAAGTATACTTGTAATTCATAGCATCGACGGCTCTTTTGAGTAGGGAGTTCCTAACATCGGGAGATTCGCGTCGTATAACGTTATCTAGTAATTTGGCCCCCTCTATCGGGTCCTCGATATCCCTTAGTGCATCCTCGAAATCTAAGTCACTAAATACCGGAGCTTCGATATCGGCGAAGTCGGACTCCCACTCGTCAAATTGAGATTCGTTATTTGATGCCATCAGCGCTCCTTATTAGGAGATATTTTAGCACTTATTAGACCGAGATTCAAATTTGTATGGCTATACCATCGTAACCCATAGATATAGGGCTATGAGGATAATAATCGTTATGTGTAAAGCTGAGTTATTGCGAGGTGCTGGCCTCTGGGCATCATCTTTGGGTAGCTTGCCTAGGTACAGCTTATTGGCAATAGCGGCCACGATAGTGCTAGATGCTACTAATATAGACAAAGCTATCGTGCTGCGTATATACATTTCAGGAAAATCATACCTATGTGTACTAAGTATTAGAGGTGCTACTAAGAGGTAGAGGCCGCTGCTAGCTGCTGTGGCAAAAAATGCCGTTATTTTGACCAGGCGATCTTTGATTGATAGCGTGAGTAAATAGTAGATAATCCAAGCCAAGAGGAACGTACTAATTAGTAGGTTGTACATGCGCCCAAATAGACCGGAATCTATAAGTTCCCAGATTGCTAAGAATGTCAGTAGGAAGCTAGCTATGGCAAGCCCAATGGTAACATAAACTATAGCCGGGTTTTTACGCACCTGTAATCGTGCCGTCAAAAAACTAATGAGCGATAAAATAAATGACGCATGGATAACCATCGATAATGTAGTGCCTAGCGAGCGCCAAACATATTCATTCATTTCACCAATAAGTACAGCCACGATGGAGATTACGGCGGTAACAGCCACTCCTAGACCTAGTGTGTAGAGTATGTACTTGCGTGTTTGATTATGATCTAAATGAAAACCCGACTCCACTACAACTGGTGTAGCTGCACTGGCATTGACTTCCTCGACTTCATCTACATCACTCTTGTCTAGCTGCTTAGTATCGTCTGTCGTGTCAGATTTAGCGGAATTAACTGTTATTGATACCCCTCTATCAGTTGATTCGTTTTCGTCAACATCTATATTAGTCTTGCTGCTATCGCCCATAATTTCTCCTTAGTTGACTTAATTATAGCATAAGCTCTTTGTAGCAATAAAATACCTCCACATGGGAGGTATTTTAATTATTGACGTTGAATTACTAATCAGTTACTTCGACGCCCATACTGCGAGCCGTACCGGCGATAGTTTTGACGGCACCGTCGAGATCAACAGCGTTTAGCTGATCCATCTTAGTCTTGGCTATTTCTTCAAGCTGTGCACGAGTAATTTTGCCGACTTTGTCTACGTGTGGTTTGCCGCTGCCTTTTTTGATACCGATTGCGGCACGGATAGCGTCATCTACTGGCTGGCCTAAGCTTTTCCAGGTAAAAGTACGGTCTTCGTATACTTGGATGTGAACGATAACGTCTTTGCCCATGTCACCCTTGGTGGCGTCGTTAAATGGATTGATGAAGTCCATCATATTTAGGCCCCACTGACCAAGAGTTGAACCCACTGGAGGTCCCGCTGTCGCCTTGCCGGCTGGGATTCTTAATTTAAGATTGCCAATGATTTTTTTGGCCATGTGTATTCTCCTTGATACTAAATATTTATTGAAGCAATATCTAGTGCGTAACTTGATTATTATAACAATTAATTGCCTGATAGACAAGCATTATGTTAGCAGTTCAATATAGTGCGCCGCCATTTCGTATTCAATTGATTGGCGATCATTACCAATATCGACTGCCGCCTCATGTTGTTCGAGGCATAGTCTAAGCGCTAATCGCACTACTTCTGTCATAGTGGCGACCTGGGCGACCGACATAAGCTCATCGGCCGTTAAGCACGTCATTCTGTCATACAGACTACCGAATTCGCCAGCCTGCTGTTCCATTTAGGTACCTATACTTTCTTTACTTGTAATGCGTCAAGCTCGACAGGAGTGTCGCGCCCGAACATACTCACCATAACACGAATCTTACCCTTTTGGGTATCAATCTCGCTAATTGCACCATCGAAGCCTTTGAAAGGGCCATCGGTAATGTTGACGACTTCACCTTCGCTGAAATCAATATTGTGCTTTGGATCCTCGACGCCCATGCGCTTCTTAATCTTGGATATTTCAGCCTCAGACACAGGAGTAGGCTCAGTACCACTGCCTACAAAGCCAGTTACACCAGGGGTGTTGCGTACGATATACCAGGTTTCGTCAGTTAATTTCATCTCAACCAGCACGTAACCCTGAAAGATCTTGG
>CAZJFK010000028.1:0-9950 GCA_964545515.1 uncultured Candidatus Saccharibacteria bacterium
TATTATGACATTCGATTTGCGGACACCAGTAGATTTACCGCATATATTTTTGGGTCTCCATACGCACGGAGAGACGTTCTATTCGCATTTGTTTACGAAGTTCACGCACTTTACGAGTGTGCCGCTGGAAAGTCTAGGCGTGCTTCAGGGCTCGTTTTTGCAGCGCTATGCCCTTTATACGCTACCGTCGCAGGTTCTATCGACGGAACGTCTGTTTACTCCGGATGTGGCGCGGGCGATTCTTGACCAATTTGGGAGCATGACTGTGGAGATTGCCGACGGTTGCTTGTATATGTACGCCGAACATCAACGGCCGACGATGGCGCTGCTTGATCGCATGCTACGGAACGGCTTGTGGCTGTCGAGAGTTCTCGATGCTCAGGCACCAAAAATATAAAAAACTTCCCGATTAAGGGAAGTTTTTTTGTTTGTAAGATGGACTAGCCTTTACGTGGTTTGATCTCGTTGCGGCCAAGGTTTTTCTTGGTCTCTTCGAACCAGGTGTGCGTACGTGCAATTGGGTCGTAAGCACGCTTGCGTAGCTTGTCAGGGTTGTTTTGCGTGTTCTTGGTGGTGTAGATACGGTGACCAGTCAACGTACTCACTAAACCAATCAATTTGCGCTTTGTATTCTTCTTTGCCATTACTTACTCGCTTAGATTTATTATTGTAATCTTTGGTATTTTATCATGATTTCGCCCAGATTACTAGGGATGAACACTAAAATGGAGCCACGATTGGGATTTGAACCCAAGACCCCTTCCTTACCATGGAAGTGCTCTACCACTGAGCTATCGCGGCGTACCTCGGTTAATTGTACCAAATTGCACCTCTGTAATCAAGCGGTTTTAGTTTGTGCTTGTGATTTTATCTCGTCAATAAAATCGGACGCACGGAGCTGATCCCAGCATGGCTGAAACAAAGGTGTTGGGAGTTTTTCGAAAGTGGACCACTCCTGTGCAACGCACTTGTCGGGTTCGGCGATGTATTCCTCGCCACTCTTCCAGTCGCTAAGTAGCCATATCGTCACGTAATGTTTATTGTCATTTTCAAAGATATCATTAGTTATGCCGCCGAAGCGCACGTTGGTGATCTCAAGGCCTGTTTCTTCCATGACTTCACGTAGCGCCGTATCTTCAAACGATTCGCCGAATTCAAGATGCCCACCAGGTACCGACCACGTACCCGTACCGTGCGATCCTTTTCGCTGCATCATCAAGAATTCACCGTTCTTAAGTACAAATACTGCCACTCCTACGCGCACACTCGGATTATTCATACATTGATTATATCGTAGACAGACTATTAAATAGTAAAAACGCCCATCTTTCGATGCGCGTATTTACGTGGTACTGGGGGTAGGATTCGAACCTACGAAGGCGAATGCCGACAGATTTACAGTCTGTTGTGTTTGACCGCTTCACTACCCCAGCCTATGGAGCCGCTTCACGGATTCGAACCGTGGACCTACTGTTTACAAAACAGTTGCTCTAACCAACTGAGCTAAAGCGGCATAAATAAATATAACTCTGTAAAAGTACTATAATATCTTACTATAATTAACTCCCTGTTTCAAGGCTAACTACATGACGACTTTGCGGGGTTGGCGTAGGCGCTTAGGCTGTCCGGCTGGAATAATCATCTTGGCTGCGTCGTTACGCAGATTAGCTGCAAGTTCAGTTTCACCAACTTTGTCATAAGCATCAGCCAGAATACGTAAACTCTGCGGAATTCGGTCTAGTTCTACCGCACGTTCCAGGGCTTCAATCATCTTTTTATTATGACCAAGCTTTTCCTGGACCTTAGCGTAGGCAATATGCCTGGTAGCTACGTCTTCTTCGATAGCGAGAGCTTGTTCAAAAGCCAGAGCCGCCTTGACGTAATTTTCGGTTTCGAAATATATAAGCCCTACGTTATGCAAACTCGACGCGCTAGGTTCTAGCGACTGAGCTATCTCAAAACATTCAATTGCGTCCTTATAGTCGCCCTGCTTGGCATAAATAATACCGAGCCTATTATAGGCCGAAGCATTACGCTCATCGACGCGCAAGATTGTCAGTAAAGCTTTTTCTGCACGTAAATATTTCTTGTCTTGTGCAGCCTGCTGTGCCGTCAGCCATAATTTATCGAGTTTATCACTCACGACACGCGGAATATCAATCTTAGAAGGCTCACGGTCTCTATAAACAACCACCAAAATGGCGAGTAGAATTATCAAAATCAAGCCTAACATCGTATATATTATATCACGGCCGACATTAGTTGTATGCGAACGTTACCGCCACTGGCTATCCTGCTTCGTAGTCCCAGATACTTATCCAAACACTCAACATTTGCAGAGCTAGACTCTCGTTTAATTAGCGACTCATACAAGTAGCCTGCGTATTCTGCGAGTTGCAAAGAATCAGCACGATTATCTTTATAGGAATTAACCACGACTAGTTTATCGTATCTGGAGCCAGATACTAATAGCTTGGCGTCCTCCATGATTTTAGCACTGTGCTCAAACTTTTCTGGCATATCAACAAGTGATTTCATGAGAGCTGGCCGACCACGAGCAATGAACGACAATTGTCTGGCAAATAGTTGATCGCCACCAGCGAGTTCACTCGCCAGCTGATTTGTTTGAGTATCAGATATCCGTGTCATATCAATTCGTTGAGCACGCGACAAAACGGTCGGTAATAAACCAGCTAAATCATGGCAAGCCAGTATAAAATGTGTGTTATTTGCTGGTTCTTCGAGAAGTTTCAGAAACGCATTTTGAGCCGGAGTCGTCATAGGTTTTTGACCCGTATCCAGCACAAAAACTAGCGCTGAACCCGATTTGCCCCTGCTAAGACCCTGAATATACCTAATGTCATCAATAAGTATGGTGCCACTTGGGTCTTCGACTGCTTTACCGCCAGTTTTAATTTTTGGATGGACAATAATTGGCTCGCGACCAGAATATTCCCGAGCGATATCGATTGCCGCACTCACTACTCCCAGACCAGACTCACCAGCCACAATTAAAGCATGAGGCAAAGATTTGCCGTATCTATGAGCAAGGTATTCAGTGTGTTTACTATATATCATTACTTTACCTTAGATATATCAAATTCTTCGGGTAGCGGCGCAGTAAATGTCCTGCGCTGGCTAGTAGGTATAGTGATTTCTAGTGATTCGGCATGCAGATATAGCCTGTCGGCTGGCTTGCCATACACTCTATCGCCGTGAATTGGAGCGCCGATATAACTCATGTGTACACGCAGCTGATGAGTGCGACCAGTAGTCGGCATTAGTTTAACCAGGCTGTATTTATCGTTTGACGCAATAACATGGTACTTCGTCTGAGCTGATTTGCCAGATGCATCAACTCGAAACCTACTGGGCGTCTTGGGATCTCTACCGATAGGCAAATCAATAGTGGCCTCGCTGTGTTTTGGCGTACCGTCAGTTATGGCGTAATAAGTTTTCTTGACCTTGCGATCACTAAACTGGCGCTGCAACAAACTAGCCGTCTCATCATTTAGAGCACCAATCAAAACGCCACTCGTATCACGATCGAGCCTGTGCACTATCCCGGGCCTGTTGGTCTCAGAGTGATACGAGCTAAATCTAGCAAAAAAACTAGCCACCGTAAATTCATCGTTCAGCGCGCCCTTGCTATGCGTCAAAACACCCGTGGGCTTATTGATGACGATTACGTTATCGTCCTGATAAATCACAGGTAAGCTCTCGTCGTTATGGGAATTTTTGGATGGAATATTAGGCTCCACTTGGTCGTCTTCTTCGAGTATAACCTTGACGCTTGTCTCGGTGACACCATTAACCATAACATAGCCAGCTTTGACGTATTTTTGCCAGGTAGAGCGAGAGTACTCCGGCCAATATTCAGCTAAATACGCATCCAACCGCATACTAAGACCTAGGTCGCAATCCAACTGCTTGTTGTACTAGATTGAGAGTTCTATTCGCCTGATCATTTGCTAGTCTCTCGGAACGTTCAAAAGCTGTCCGAATAGCTTCGTCATTAACACTCGACAGTTTAGTCTGAAAATCGGCTAGAAAAGTTGAAACTTCATCGGCTACGACTCGCTTGAAGTCACCGTAGCGCTCCTGGCCTTTGAATTCAGCCTCGACTTCATCAAGCGGTTTACCGCGCAGTAATGCTAGGATTTGCAGGAGGTTGCTGATACCGGGTTGCTCGATAGGGTTGTAATTGACACTAGCCTTATCATCAGTGGTAGCCGACATAACTTTCTTAGCGGCCACACTCGGATCGTCGGTCAAAAATATCACGCCTTTGCCAGTATCGTCAGATTTGCTCATCTTGCTAGTCGGGTCGGCCAAATCCATAATGCGTAGCCCCTGACCCTTACCGAAAAATTCATGTTGCTTGTCGACGGGCTCAGGCACGGTAAATAAATCTCCGAAACGCTTGTTGAGGCGCTCAGCTATATCGCGGGTAAATTCTAGGTGCTGGGTTTGATCATCGCCCACGGGGATATATCTAGCCTGGTATAGCAAAATATCCGCCGCCATGAGGACGGGATAGTTAAACAGACCGACAGACACTTGGGCATTGTCTTTTGTCTTATCGTTATCCTTGAACTCAGCGCCTATTGTTTCATATAGATTCTTGTACGCATCTATGTAGCTGGCAAGCTTGCCAGACTTATCTTTGAACTGTGTCATGCGATTCATCTCACCAAATCCAGTAAAACAATCTAATATCCACGTCAGCTCGCTATGCGCCGGAACGTAACTCTGGCGGTATAGCAAGATATTATCGTGATCTAATGGCAATCCAGCCGCAGCAAATAACCGTGCATTATGCATAATTTGACCCTGTAATTCACTGTGATCAATCGGCGTAGTAAAACTATGCAGATCAGGTATAAACATATTCACCTGATATTCACCGGCTTTTTGATTGGCCATTTCGATAATTGGCAGCATCGCACCGAAGTAATTACCAATAGTTAAATTATTGTTGGCGCGCAGCCCAGTCAAGATTACAGGTTTAGTCATATACCTATTATACCTTAAACTCATACCGCTTATAGGCTTTGAATCCACAAAACTCTGTAAATTTGCTATATGAGTTTTCGCCAGCTAGCACAGGGTAATACCCGTATGGCGATATTTCAAAATTGCGCAGCTCTGAAACCTGAGGTGACGTGAGTTCTTTTTTGTAGATTAATTCAGTTACTTCGTAAATATATTTTACGACGTTGGCGTTTTTGCCTCCAAGATACCTTTGTATATCCTCGCATAGACTTTCAAGTAGTCCTTCATCCGCCATATTTTCGTTGATCTCTACCGAAATTGCATGAGAGTACATACCATTAATAGACGAGCCGACTATTGGATTATTCATGATAACAATTTTGTCTATTGACGAAGCTCGAATAAAACGCTCATTATCTAGCGCAATCGCTCCGACAATCAAACATGGCGACTGATGAACAGTAGTTGTGTGCATATCAAGTATCAAATCGAAATTTTCTGTATCAATAATCTGGCTCACTTTACCAGCACGTCGCTCTTCATAGGTCCTACTTGCGCCAGTATAACTGCGATTCATGTCGGTTTCGATAAACCGCACGTGTGATTTTCGTGCTTTTGGATTCGCTACTAGATATGTGATATGCTGCAATAAATCCGGGTGCTTAGCCTGAATGTAGGTATGAAGTTTTTCGCCAGAATATTCGTTGCCATGCTGCGAAGCTAGCAAAAGAATCTTGTCCATCGTATCGCTACAATCTACCTAGTGCGCCGCGACCAAGCCTCAAGAGCGACATAGCGAGATCTTTACCGTTTGGCCCAAGTTCAGTACTGTATCTATCGATAATTGCCACTTCCCTAGAATGGACAACCCTAGTGCCACCATCGGCCAAACGTGCTTGACCTATTAGGTTGCTGATTGCCGTACGGCGTCTGATGTTCGCAACTATTTCGGCGTCGAGTCTATCGACTTCTAGTCTTAGCTCATCAATACTTAGTTCACCAAGCGGTGTTTCCTGTATTACATTTACTGATAATTGTTCCATATCTTCTCCTTTAATTATTTAAAAAACCGCCTCCTGGCGGTTTCATCAGTATCTTCTAGGTGTGTCTACAAAACACGGAACAAACCGCCAGAATAGCTGCCGGTAAACCAATAAGCACGAGTTGATATCAGTTGTTTACTCATTAAGCCCTATTATAGTACATTTCCATCAAACTGAAAAGTCGAAGGGCTAGATTCTGACATTAGACCACCAAAAACCAAAATACCCTTGGGTTAAGAGGGTATTTGGTGCTAAGAGCCAGAAACTAACGCTTAGAGTATTGTTCACGCTTACGGGCAGAACGCAGACCGTATTTTTTGCGCTCTTTTTCGCGTGGATCGCGACGCAAGAATTCGGCTTTCTTCAAAGTACCACGTAGGTCAGCTGCATCAACAGTTATCGCTTTGGCGATAGCTAGTTTGATAGCATCAACCTGACCGGCCTTACCACCGCCGGATACGAGCACCGAGATGTCGTATTCTTTCTGCTTGCCGACTAGTGCAAGTGGGTCAGTAATTTCAGCTAGTAGGGTTTTATTGCCCTCAAAATATTCTTCGGCTGATTTACCATTTACGGTAATTCCACCTTTACCAGAATATAGACGAGCCCTTGCAGTGGCGCTTTTGCGGCGACCTAAACCATAAAAGTATTTCTTGTCGGCCATATTACTTAACCTCTACTTTCTCTGGTGACTGCGCAGCATGGTTATGTTCGCTACCAGCATATATTTTCAATCGTGCCATACGTCCAGCGGCTAGCTTGTTCTTAGGAAGCATACCAGCGACAGAGTGCTCGATAATCCTCTCGGGGAATTTACCACGAACTTCAGCAAGAGTTGCGTCTTTGATTCCACCAGGGAATCCAGAGTGACGATAGTAAATCTTGCCTAATTCTTTGTTGCCAGTTACCACGGCATCTTTAGCGTTGATAACTACAACGTAATCACCACCATCAACGTGAGGAGTGTAAGTTGGCTTATATTTACCGATAAGGTATTTAGAAATCTCAGTAGAAACTCGCCCAAGAGGAGCACTTGCTGCATCAATCAAAATCCAGCGGCGGCTAACCTCGGTAGGTTTTTGCGAATAAGTCTTTGTTAATTTAGGTGTACTCATTATTTAGTCTCCTTCTTTGCAGGAGCTTTTTTAGCGGGCTTAGCTACATCCTTGATCTCGTCTACGAAGCTGATGGTAGCCATCTGTGCGGCATCACCTACGCGTAAACGTGTACGCTCAACTCGTACGTGACCGCTATTTCGCCCAGTAAGCTGAGGTGCAATAACGTCAACCAAGCGTATCGCAGCACTTTGCGAACCCAAGCCTGAAATAACAAGCCTACGGTTGGCAAGATCGCCACGCTTTGCCTTAGTTATTAATTTTTCAATATATCGAACCAATTCCTTGGCCTTTGGTAGTGTTGTCTCAATTTCGCCGTGCTCCACCAAGCTAACAGCCAAGCCTTTTAATAAAGCCTTGCGCTGATCACGCTCACGACCGAACTTTCGACCTTTGTATCCGTGTCGATGCATTTAGAGCTCCAGTTCGTCCATTTTAGCTTTTACTTCATCAAGCGCCTTACTACCAAACCCCTTTAATTCGCGAAGATCCTGCTCACTTAGGCTAACCAAATCACGCACAGTGCGGATTTCGTTGTTGATCAGTGCATTTGCAGTGCGAGCACTAAGGTCTAAGTCTTCGATTGATGTGTTCAATTCACTTGAATCTGACTCATCAATATTACCAACCGCAGGTGCAGACTCAACAGTCGTGCTGCCAGCCAAAGCGGTGTATTGATTGACCAAGATAGCCGCAGCTTCTTCGAAAGCATCGTTTGGTGTAATAGTACCATCTGTATCAACAGTTAGAGTAAGTTTTTCAAGATTAGTATCCTGACCAACACGAGTACCGTCAACCTTGTAACGTACGCGAAGCACTGGGCTAAATACTGCGTCAAGTGCAATCATGTCACTGTGAACGCGATCTTTGCTGCTTTCCTCGATAGTGCGGTAACCGCGGCCAGCCTCGACAACTAAATCCATAAGGATAGATTTCTTAGGATCATCAATTGTAGCGATAACTTGCTCTGGATTAACGACTTCTACGTCAGCAGTAGTCTTGATGTCGGCGGCCGTAACAGCGCCAGCACCCTTTTTCTCTAGACGTAGCTCAACTGGCTCATCAGTGTGAACGCGTAGATGTACGTTTTTGAGATTAAGCATAATGTCGACTACGTCTTCTTTGACGCCAGGTAAAGTAGTAAACTCATGTGACGCACCGTCAACGCGGAAGGCTACGATAGCACCACCGCGAATTGATGATAGAAGTACGCGCCTAAGGCTATTACCAAGAGTGTTGCCATATCCAAGATGAAGTGGCTCTATAACAAATTCTGAACTAGTTGCGTTAATCTTGTTAACACCTGCTAGTAATGGGTCGTGAATAACTTTTGTCATGCTATGGCTCCTTTTAGCGCGAGTAGTACTCGACGATTAATTGTTCGTTTATGTCAGCCTCGGCCTCTTCACGCTTTGGAGAACCAGTGACTTCCACCTTAAATTTCTTTACATCACTTTTCAACCAGCTAAGTGGGGCCTGGCTGGTATTGCCAATAACCTCATCAATAGTTGTGAAATAACCTGACTTTTTGCTCTTTTCGCGAACAGTAATTACATCTCCAGCCTTGACGCGAATTGACGGAATATCTACACGTTTACCGTTTAACAAGAAGTGTCCGTGACCAACTAGCTGACGTGCAGCACGGCGACTCACAGAAAATCCAGCGCGATAGACTACATTGTCAAGACGCCTCTCGAGTAGTTGCAAAAGTAACTCACCCGGAAGTACACCGTGATCACTGGCGCGATCAGCTTCTTTCATTAGACGTGCAAATTGCTTTTCAAGTAGGCCATAAGCACGGCGAACTTTTTGCTTTTCGCGTAGCTGTGTAAGATATAGGCTTGGTTTGCCCTGGCGACCATGTGCGTGAACACCTGGAATACCAGTCTTGCGAGCCATAATCTTGTGAGCCTTAGGGTGAAGGGCATAGCCTTCGCGACGTGACTGCTTAACAATTGGTGAAGTATCTCGTGCCATTATGCTCTCCTTTCGCCCTTTGGACGTACGCCGCCGTGTGGCACGCCGGTTACATCTGTAATGCTATTTACATTGATACCAAAATTAGTGACGGCACGAACTGCTGCATCGCGACCAAGACCGATACCTTTGACAAATACGTCTACGGTTTTTAGGCCATACTGGCTACTAGCAACTTCGGCTGCTTTTTCGCTTGCAACTTGGGCTGCATACGCAGTACCCTTTTTGCCACCACGAAACCCACATGCACCAGCGCTACTTGCGGCAATTATATTACCTTTTTTGTCGGCAAAACTAACGATAGTATTGTTAAAAGTTGCCTGAATATGAAGCTGACCAGCCGGAACTGAATGCTTCTGCTTCTTTTTCGACGCAGACTTGGCTGCGGTAGTTGTATTATCTGCCATTTAGTCTCCTACGTCTTAGATGCCGATTTAGGTTGAGCGCCACCGACTGCCAATGCCTTACCCTTACGAGTGCGAGCGTTAGTCCTGGTGCGCTGGCCATTTACAGGAAGACCTGCTTTATGACGCAAACCGCGATATGCATTGATATCTTTGAGGCGTTTAATATTATTTGTTACCTGACGCTGTAAGTCGCCTTCGACGATATATTGATTATCAATAACATCGCGAAGTTTCTGCTCTTCAGCCTCGGTGAGATCTTTCACCCGAGTGGTCGACTCTATTTTGGCCGCCGCAAGGATGTCTCGAGAGTGCTTAGGGCCTATACCATATATGTAGGTAAGTGCCACGTGCACCTGTTTCTCGCTAGGGATTACAACCCCTGCAATTCGAGCCATGCTTAACCCTGCCTTTGC
>CAZJFK010000029.1:0-5165 GCA_964545515.1 uncultured Candidatus Saccharibacteria bacterium
GCCTCGACGAGCGTACGATGACCTATCTGAACGCTCGTGGCGATCAGACGGCTATGTGGTCTGGTATTCTGGATGGCTCTGAAAAGGAGCGGTCGCTTTACGGCGTGGCCGAATGGGATGGTAAGTCTGATCCCAAGGTCTGCCAGTTTACTGGTCAGTATGCGCTGAAACGGGCTTTTTCTGGTGATCGTGGTAACAATCTTGTGAACTATATCACCGAAAAGTATCCGGATTACCGATGGGATATGAATGATGTCTGGGGTTATTGCAACGGTGATGAGCCGATTGTGGTGATTCCGCTCACTCAGCCCGTCAAGTGGATGGACCGAACGGTTGATACGGCTGCTGGCATTTTGATCGTGCAGGGCAACAACGGCGGTGAGCCGAAGTTGACTTACAAGGCGGATGTCAAGCAGGGTGAATATCCTGGGCCTGTCTACCCGGATTCTTTGGTTGCTCATCAGCGTGAAGAAGTCAAGTGGGCGGCTGGACGTCTGAATATGAGGGAAGACCGTGGCTCGTTTGGTTACGTGCCGTCGACTTCGGCAGTTCAGAATGGCAACCCGTCGGAATATTTGCTGCGCGACAAGGTAACTGGTCGGCTGGTGTTTGTGACGCCGCTGACACTGCGTTCAAGTAGCTCGGGAGTATTTGTCGCCTATGCGGTGACTTATGCCGACGAGGTACATGCCAGTAACCTAAACGAGATGTCGATTTATGTGTTGGGTCATAATGATCCGCGCCTGGTTAACATCGAGGATCTGTCGTCACGGGCTGATTTCTGGATGAGCCAAAACGCCGGTATGTTCCGTGCCAACAACGGTACCTTGATCGAGTTTACCCCGATTGACGGTGACATTTGGCGGGTATTCGGCGAGATGAACGGTCGGGTTGTGTATCAGCTCGATATCAGTGCCAGCGACAAGATTTCGCCGGTGTTGGTTTCGGTTGATGCCAGCGGTAGCGTTAGCGCTCCCGCGGCAGATGCGCCTCAGCCGGGAGTTTCGCAGGGTCAGTCTGTCTGTGGTAGTAATCTGGCTTCGCTCGATGACGGTTCGTTGGCCAACTGCCTGCGCGCTGTGACGAACGAGGTTCAGGCTCGCCTACAGGCTTCTGGTAGCTAATCCTCTTGCACTAATAAACCCCGCTTTGGCGGGGTTTTAAATTTGTCTATTCGCTTATTTTTTCGGCGTCTTTGGCTTTTTTGTAGGCTTTGGTGACAGGTTCCTTGCCTTCGGCGATACGTCGTTTGTTGGATTTGACCTGATTTTCATCGATAAAACTGAATTTGATAGGTGTTCCGGAATAGTCGTATGTTTCACGTAGAAGCTTTTCGAAGTAGCGTTTGTACGACCAGTGAACAAATTTTAGGTTCGAACCGTGTATCACGAACCATGGTGGATTATCGTCGGTCTGTACTATGTAGCGGAGTTTGGGGTGTGTGTTTTTGAGTCCAGCTGGTGGATGTGCCTGTACGGCTCGCTGCAACAGGTCGTTGAGCTTGCGGGTCTTGGTTTCTTGGTGGCGACGAGCATCGATGTCGAGTGCTAGTTCAAATAGTTTTGATACGTTTTGGCCAGTGACGCTAGATGTAAAAATTAGCGGTGCCCAAGGTGTAAATTTGAAAGCCTCGGCTATACTAGGTGCTATTTCGTCGCGGGTAAATGCGTCTTTCTCGACGATGTCCCATTTACTGACGACTATTACCATGCCCTTGCCTGCTTCGTCGATGATGCCGGCTAGGCGTTGGTCGAGCTGAGTGTTCAGCTCGTTGCCGTCCATTAATAGGAAACAGATATCTGCTTGTTCGATAGCTTGTAGAGTGCGTAGGACGCTAAATTTTTCGATTCCGCGCTCTTGTTTGCCTTGGCGGCGGACACCGGCAGTATCGAGGAGTTCGATATTGCGACTTTTGAATTTAACAGATACACGGTTGACATCACGGGTGGTGCCGGCGACATTCGCTACGATTGCTTGCTGCTTGCCAGCCAGCGTATTGAACAGATTGGATTTACCGACATTTGGTCGACCGATTAAGGCTATACGCAGTATGTCGTCTGGTTCGCTCTCTTGAACCATGGGAATTAAATCAGTGATGGTATTGAGTGCGTCGGTGATACCGCTTCTATGCTCGGCGCTAGTGCGGATGATTGTTTTGATGCCTAGGCGGCGAAATTCATTGTCGGGCAGAGCCTCTTTGAGGTCAGCTTTATTGGTAATCAGTACTACGGGTTTTTGACTTTTGAGGGCCTTTTTGGCTATGTATCTATCGTCATCGCTTGGATATTTGGTACTGTCGACGACCATGACTATGACGTCGGCGGCATCTACGGCCTCGCCTATTTGTTCTTGGATAGTGGCTTCAAATTCATCGTTTGGATCTTTGAGACCAGCTGTATCTACTAGCCAAAAATGGTGATCATAGTAATTTACTCTACCTAGTACGCTGTCTCGGGTTGTACCAGGCTCGCTGGCAACAATAGCTTGCTTTTCACGGACCATACGATTAAAAAGCGAACTCTTGCCGACATTCGCCTGACCGATGATAGCTACTGTGGGTAGACTTGAACTCATTAGATTATTATAACAGAGGTAACCACTATTGACAAGATTTATTATTTTTATTCTTATATAAATTTAAAAACCCCAGATATAAGTAGTTTAAATACCTATATTCTGGGGCTTATGTGGAGGTTTTTGCGATCAGAGCGACCCGTGAAACTGAGTCACGTCGTAGCGCGGAAACAATCCACTGTCGGGCTGCCGCCAGGTTGACACGATGAGTGTCAAATCCGAAGCGGTGCTTCGCGGGTGAATGTAACCACCGTAGAGGAACGGGAACTGGTCCCACGTCACCTGCACTTTCTTGTCGCTCCACGGACCGGTCGGGTCACTGGCAGTCTGCGTCACGATTTGGGGCTTGTCGGCACCAAGATCGAGATAACTGAGCACCCAGGTACCGTCACTCAGTAGCCGAAACGAAGGCTCACCGAAGTGACCATACATGATAGGCGCGCACTGCCCGCCCCAATCGCTGCCGTTCCAGCATTGGTAGGTATTACCGTCCAGCATGGAATTCCACGGTACGCGTCGGAGCATCATGGGGCCAGTCTGGCGTCCTGCGGCTACACTGACAATGTAGACGTAGTCGCCAGCCCTCTGCATTGACCACATTTGGTAGGGGTCGGTATTACTGGCGTTATTCTCCCACACAGGTCCCATGCGGTAAAACGTATTGCCATCCGGACTCCAGGCGATACCAGCGCTGTTGGTTTGCCAGCCAGCACCATTTTTGGCATCCCAATTACGGATACTCATGTACGAGATAATCTGGTCGCCGGTCTCAGGGAAACTGATACCGTCGGTCGGAATGACCGTAAACTCACCGTGACCGCTCGTATTATGCGCGTTAGGCACAAGCTCGGGTGCGACGCCGTTGCCCCACACTCCAGCTGCGCTATCAAACACGATTGGTTGCGTAGCACTAGGCGTGACATTTGACCGTAGCATTACAGGCGAACGCCAGTTTGGTCCGCCAGGAGCTGGACCTTCAAAGGTGTCGCCACCCAAAAATCCAATACTCCCGTTTTCGAGGGTGTATGGAATCATCAGGTCAGTGGCACAGACATGCCAGTTAAAGCACGTGTCCATGTCGGAACCCGTCAGGCGAGCTACTTCACTCGCTGCACCGTAGACCGGCTGATTATCCTCTGGTTCAGGATCTTTGGTCGGCTCGGGTGTACTGGTTTCGCTTGGGGTATCAGGCGTCGTGGTCGGCGTCGGCGTCTCGGTTGTTACTGTCACTGTTTGTGACGGATTTTCGCTTGATGGTGGTTGATCCTCGGGGTCACAACCTGCTAACGATATGGCTGTAACTGCAATACTTATCGCAGCCAGCCAGCGCATAGCGTACATCATGCACCTCCTTATTACGACTACCATCACGGTAGTTATCAAACATTATGTCATAATTTGAATATTTTTCAATACGAACAAGGGTTGAGACTTAGATAGATGATACTTTTTGCGATTCACCAGGCTTCAATGATCCTAGGCTGTATGGTCCAAAATTAGTACGATGCAGATTAGTGACGATGTATCCGAGCGCTGCAAAGGTACGCCTAATTTGCCGATTTCGGCCCTCGCTCATTGTCACTCGCCAATAAGTGCGATCGTCATCTAATTTTTCTAATATTAGCTTACTTTTGCCATCTGGCAGGTCGACGCCGAAATCATTAATCATCTGTTGATGCAGGGGTTGTAGTGGTCTATCTACTCTGACCTCATAAATTTTCGTTTTGGCGAATTTTGGATGTGTCATGCGTTGAGTAAAATCACCGTCGTCGGTTAGGAGTATTAGTCCGCTACTGTCTTTGTCTAATCTGCCAACTGTTTTGAGTGATTTTAGCTCTGGTGGCAAAATTGCATAAATAGTTTCGTTGTCACCTTGTTTACGGCGTGAACACACATAGCCTACGGGTTTATTAAAAGCATAATATTTGGGTTCGTGAGTAGTAATTGTTTGCCCGTCTAATGTCACTACATCGCCATCATTTATGCGGTCGCCTATTACGGCCGGCGCGTTATTGATAGATATGCGACCAGATTGTATGTACTCATCGGCTTCACGTCTAGAAATACCCACACTTTGAGCTAAAAATTTATTCAATCTAACAGAAGTCGTATCTGACATGTACGATTATAGTATCATAAACAGTTTGATTAAGCCTGTGGAGGCGTGTTTTCGCTTGCAGGAGTGTCGGTATCTACGCTAGGTGTAGCATCTACACCGATAGCGGTACCGTCTAGATTGGTTTCGACAGGTGCTGCGTCTACCGCTGGGGCATCACTCGCGACTGGTTCTGCAACTGGTGCAGGAGCTTCGGCAGCTGGTTCACTTAGAGCGTTTTCACCTAAATTACTTGGCCTAGGTGATGAAAATGGCGCTGTTGGTTCTGGCAGAGCGCTTTCGGTTGATTCTACCGCTGGGGCATCACTAGCAACTGGCTCTGCGACTGGCGCAGGAGCTTCGGCAGCTTCGATTTCAGTTGGTTGCGGTGGCAACGGCCCTGGATTTGCGTCTACTGATTCTGAATCTGCTGCGGGAGCATCGACAGGTGCTGCGTCTACCGCTGGGGCATCACTCGCGACTGGTTCTGCAACTG
>CAZJFK010000029.1:5265-9905 GCA_964545515.1 uncultured Candidatus Saccharibacteria bacterium
GTGCAGGAGCTTCGGCAGCTGGCGCTTCCTCAGTGGTCTCTGCTTCAGCCTCTGGTTTGGCCTCAGGGGCAGTACTTGTCTCGCCCGTTGCGCCACTGGCTGAGCCATCACCTAGCACTTCGTGGACGGTCTGGACGACGTCTTCGATACCAACCTGTGATTTCACTAGGTAACGATCGGCACCAAGCTGTTCGCCACGGGCGCGCTGATCATCGCTGCTCAGGGCAGTCATCATGATTACTTTTACATCGCGGGTCTCGGTGGTGCTACGAAGAATATCGAGCATATCGAAACCGCTAATTTTTGGCATCATCACATCACTGATGATGAGCTCTGGTTTTTCTTTGATGGCCATAGCGAGAGCTTCCTCGCCATCACCAGCGGAGACGATGTCGTAACCTTCTGCAAGCAGGCGTACGCCGTAGATCTCGCGTAAGCTCTTGTCGTCTTCTACTAATAGTATTTTTGTCATATCCCCTCCATTTTACTATAAGCGTTATATAAAATGCTAGCCCTTATTAAATTTATCTCTCAGGTATATCTATTTGCTCCGCCCTTCCGGTGTCTTGTTGTTTGGCAATTGGACGTGTCCACGGACCTCGAACCGGTCCAGATGGTGCGACTGTCGGTGCTACGGGAATTGGCTGTGGAACTGGTGCGGGAGGTACGGGTGCCACCACTGCTACTGGCTGGGTTACTGCGGGCGTTTGTGCTGGCTGTACCGGTGGCGTCATGGCAGCGGGGGCTACGGGTTGTGTGGCTGCTGGTGTCGGAATTGTTGCAGCTGGGGTAGCTACTGGGTTTACAGGTTGAGGTGTAGGCGCTGCCGGAGCAGTCACAGTAACAGGGCTTGGTGTCGGAGCCGCTGTTGGTTGTGGGGTCGCTGGCGCGGTTTGGGTCTGTGTAGCGGCTGGTGCAGTCACTGGCGCAGGTTTAGCCTCTACTGTGGCCGGTGTAGGTGCGGTGGCCGTTTCTGGCTGAGGTACGGGTGCTGGGGCGGGTTGTGGAGCTGCTGCTGGTTTGGGCTCGGCAGGAGCTGCTAGTTTTGCGGCAGTTTGTAGATTTGATTCAACACTTTGCATTTTCATTGGTAGTACCATAGGATTCTTGCTGAGTGCTTTTTCTGGCGGTTCATCAGTTGGCTTGGAGCCTACTAGCATATCCGATGAGGTATTGGCGCCATCATCTTTGTCCTCAGTTATAGCTTCGACTGGTATTGGCTTGGGCTTGGCGGCGGATTTGGAACCTTTGGTTAGGATGATTGGTGTGTTTAATATTTCATCGCGGTCACGGGCCGACATGGTAGTTCCTAAAAGCTCGCCATTTTCGTTTTCGCCCAGGGTTATGGTTTTGTTGTTGACGATTTTGATGTCTTTTGGAGCCGCTGCGGCTTCTTCGATCAATCGCTGGGCTTCGATGTGTGATATTCTAGGCAGCTCGACAAAGAACGTCGAGCCTTTTTTATACTCACTCTCGACCCAGATTCGCCCGTCCATTGTCTCGACTAGGCGTTTACATAGGTATAAACCAAGCCCTGTGCCGCCAATTTCGCGAGTTTCACTATTGTCGACACGGTAGAATTTTTGGAACATGTGCGGCAGATCTTCGGCCGGTATGCCGATACCGCTGTCTTGAATAGAAATCAGTACGCTGTCGGCATCACCCTTTATCGCTACAACTATTTCGCCAGCTGGCGTGTACTTGATGGCGTTTTCGACTAGGTTGGCTATAACTTCACGTAAGTGGTCACGGTCTAGATTGACGTAGTATATTGGTTCTAGATTGCGTTCGCCGCCCTTTTCGACTGCTGGATTGATAAAAAGTCGTAGACCTTTTTCATCGGCTTTTTGCTGCAAGCCGCCTGCGATGTCTTTGATAAATGTCACTAGCTCGATAACTTTGGGGTCGTTTTTGAGGCGTCCGTCATCGGCCTTGGTGATGTCTAGTAGATCTTGGAATAATCGCCCTAGGTGCTGAGCTGATTCGTGAGCTTTGGTGATGAAATCGCGAGCTTTTTCGTCAATTTTGGACACATTGGCGTTGAGCGCTAGCCCTAAATACCCCTCGATAGACGCCACTGGTGTACGCATCTCGTGGCTAGCGGTGCTGATGAAATCGGCTTGGGCTTTTTCTTCGGCTTGCTGTTTGGTGATATCACGAAAGACGATAATCGCACCCGAACCTAGTGAGCCAATTGGTGACACTAGTAGGTCTATCGGTGTGCGTTTACCTGCGTTGGTCTGGACGTACAGGTCACTTTTGCGCTTAGGCTGGTTGGTGGCTAGCACTGAAAAAATTGGATCGGTTGATTTTTCGAGTTCTTTGCCGTCGCCAGTTGTCAGATGCAGGACGGATTTGTAGTCTAGTTTGAGCGCGTCTTGATTAGCCCAGCCGACCATTCGCTGAGCGGTTGGATTGATTAGCTCAATTACCCCGCTGTTATTGATAGCAATCACGCCCTCACTAATGGCGTTGATTACTATGTCGGCTTTGTCTGATGCTTCGTTGAGCTCTATTTTGAGGTCGGCATATGATTGGTCTTTGACCTTATCGCCTTTGGATTTGCTATGCCACAGAACGATACTTGCCAGGAGCGGTATGATACCGGCTAATATCATGGTTAGTAGCAAATCAGATGTTAGTGTGTGCTGAAAATATGATACACCACCTAGTATTACGATGAATCCGCCTAGGGATATTACTGTTTGTACCCCAAAAATACCGCTAAATATAGCAGCCAACATCCATAGGGCTATAAATGGTGAATCCGACGCGCCTGTTTCGGTGACTAGTGTGATGATGGCGGCTAATTGCAATAGATACGCCGATATGGTTAGTATCATCCAGTGCTTGTCGTTGGACCAAAAATATGACCAGCCGGCAATTGCCAGGCTGACTACGGCTAGTGAGATAGTGAGTATATCTATGCCAAATGAGTCACCCTTGTCGGCAAGCCCACCGAGATTAACCCACGCAAAAAGCGCCACTATAATAGTGTCAATTAAAATAATCGCTTCACAGACACGACGATGCCAAAACGGCGTGAGCGTCAATGGTTTAATAAGGCCCCTCCCTTTTACTGATGACAAGGCTTACGCTTATTATAGATTATTTATGCTCAAAAATACAAACGTTTTTGTATATAATATTTAACTAACTTCTATGCCGTTCCAGAACGCCACGTAATCTGTATAGTCCTTGCCTACGCGTTCGATAGAACCGTCCTTGGGCTCTGGGTAATACCAAGCACCAAAATCGTTTGTCTCGCCGTCTATAACCACGTCGTAATAACTTACTTCGCCTTTCCAGGGGCATGTTGTGTGATGGTCGCTATCCTTATAGTATTCGCGCTTGATGGCGCTTGGTGGGAAATACCAGTTGCCTTCAATACGTATTAAATCTTCTTTCGGTGCTTCTGCTATGACGGTGTTTTTCCAGGTTGCTTTCATATACAAAGTATAGCACGGCATTTGATGCAGCCACCTGTATTTACATTGATTTTTAATAAAAAAGATGATATGATATATATATCTTGCACCCCGCATAGCGGGGTGTTTACATAGACGCACCTACTAGTTTATAGGAGTAAGCTCATGACGGTACGTGTTATGCGTGATGAGGTTGTCGAACTGCTGCCAAGTGGTTTGGGCTCATGTTGCCACCCCAAGATTCATCGTCTGGGTCGGCGTGGGTCACGCGTTGTTTATCAGGCGTACCAAGACGAATTGCAAAACACTATTGATCCGTCGTCTGGACTGCCACTCTTTTCTATCGAGGAAGTTTTTCTCGACCGGAATTCGGTTTTAGTTGGTTGTGGTACGCCAAATGCTGCCATTTCGCTGTACCGCGAATATGGAGCCAAAGGTGCCGATTGGTACAAATTTGCCGCTTTTATGTTTTGGCGTCAAGCCGCCTATATCGCACCGACCAAGGGCCGTTTGCAGTCTGGTGTATATCTCGAACTGCGCAATCTGCCTAGTGAGGCTCGGGCGGACTTATGGCAAGCTATGCAAAATTTGTCTGGCAAGCGTGGTCCGAGTTGTGCTCGCCTAAATGCCGAAGTCTTGGCCCAGGCTGGCTTCAGCCTCGGTAATGGCAAGCCTATTAACCGCGGGGTCCGCCCCAGCAAGTATGCGAGTACTTTGTGGCAACACGGTATCGCATATCGTGGTCAGGCTGTTGACGTGCGTATTGTGCTGACCGGTGATAAAGGTGTCGGTGACCATATGAAGGGCGCTTGGCTCAAAGAAGTCACTGCGCCGGGTCGTACGGTTCGCAAGGTTTACGCCAAGGATGGCAGCCATGCGCCGGCACCGGTTTTCCCGGTTCGCGAGGTCAGTGAAGTTGATCGCAATCGTTGGCTGGGCCGCCCCGTGACTATCGGAGTGAATCGACCTGGTTGGCTGGGCGCGCATCTGACATTTTTGTTTGGACAGCAGCCAGTTTATACAGTGACGCTTGATGGGCTAAGCTGCGTTTCGGAGCTACGTGAGCCTTTGCAGCCGTTCCCCGGCAAGCTAGATTGCGTAACGAAAATCAAAAAGCACGTGCTGTTTTCGCGGCCAGTGATTGCTATGATTCGGCGTTTTCGCCATCAGTCTGCCGATGTTTTTCGTGAAGTTCCGGCTGGTGCTGCTATC
>CAZJFK010000030.1:0-8454 GCA_964545515.1 uncultured Candidatus Saccharibacteria bacterium
AGCTATTGCTTGGTTTACAAAATTGATGAATAACTACGTAGTAGCTTAGAGTAGAGTACCATTTTACGGGGGTGTTTGTCAATATATCACCCAGAATACTACCAAGTAAAAAGTCTACCGATGGTAGACTTTTTACTTGGTACACCCGGAAGGATTCGAACCTACGACCCTCTGTTCCGAAGACAGATGCTCTAATCCACTGAGCTACGGGTGCATATAATACCATCAAATTATAACATTTATAGAGTGTTTACGCTATAATAGTATAAAGATATATGTCTAGCTTAGAATCAAATTCACAATTTATAGATATGGAGCGTTTTGACACTCAGCCAGCTTGGGGTGGCTTCGGTGGCGCGCGTATCGATGAGTGCCGTCGGTTAGTCACCGAACGTTATTTGGGCGAAGGCTACATAGGCACGAATGATTTAGAGCCAGACACGGGGTTGATGAATAGCCAGGTTGACCCATACTACAAACATTCAGAATATTTTTGGGCAACTGATAGCTTCGGCAATGTCGAGGCGACTATCAGACTAATACACCACCCTGGTGGTAATAATTCAGGCTGGCTGTTTCCGATGCAGCGCGAGTTTGACATTGACCCAGTAAATGAGCAGCTCATACAGCGTAATATAGCCGACAATCAAGCCGCAGTAGTAGAGATATCTGGACTAGCAGAGCGCAAAGGTGCCGATGGTTTTGTGGCTCTCGATATGTATAGGCGTATGTGGCAGCACTCTATGGCGTCGGGATACGACGTTTGTTTAATATCGGCAGATATTCGGCTATATAATAAGCTAAAATCCATGTTTGGCGAGGCTGTCACTGGTGTGGGTGATAGCAAGATGGTGATGGGCTCACAGACTGTGCCGGCAATATTGCAGCCTCGTAATTGCGCCGGGGCTATGGCGAGTATTTATGACGAGATGATCCTAGCGATTGGACATGGGGCAGCGGATAATTATAAGGAATTGGTGTTATATCTGATGGATGGTTTGCCCTATTATCAATATAATAATGATGAAAAACAACAACTGGCTCGAATGGGTATAATGGTTGACTAAATAGCAAATTGAAATCATAATATAAACTAGGCTAAATCGTATATGAGGGGTAGGCGTATGAGCATACGAGAGCTGCGCCTGGAATCAAGGCGTATAGGTAATTTGCTAAGTGGCATGGCACATACCAAGTGGTTTGTCGGAGGCACGGGATTAGCCGTAATAGTCTGGACAATTTTGCGCGGTATACCAGCATGGCCATTGGCGGCGTACGGTATGAGCATACCAGTGTTTGTGGCTATAGATATCGTGACGGCTTTTCCGTACGTAGTGTTTATTCGCAACATCGTGACTGGTCTAGGTAGTCGCCCTGCTTGGAAATTAATGCTTGACGGTGTGGGCGTTTCGGTGATGTTTATGGCACCGTATCTGTACGTTCTATGGTCGGCGGGTGCCAATATACCTCGCTGGACGTTAGTCGTGGTGGTTTTGATTATCGCTATGCTAGCCTTGGTTGGTCCAATACGTAAAATAACTAGTGCTGTTAGCGCTAGAGTAGCCAGCTAAGCCCGTCGCATGACGGGCTTATTTAAATTGACCAAGGGTGTTATACTTATGCTTAGCAGATGATTATTGTTTTGCAATTAATTTCGGTGGGATTGCTCTCGATTTTGGGGAGTGTTGTATGGTTGCAGCAGCCTAAGAGCAAAATTAATTTGAGCTTCTTTTTGTTTACGATATTTTTGAGCCTCTGGATTATATTGGGTATATTTTCTAATATCGAATCCAATTATGCACTAATATTGAACCGATTAGTTTTTGTACCGCCACTAGCTTTGATGTGGAGTGCTTTGACGCTCGCGACCTTGCTTTCGGGTTGGCGGTCAGTCTTGCCGCGGATAGTCGGCGTGGTGGCAGCAGTGGTAGCGACAGTAGCGGTGTTTAGTGATTTTGTCGTGGGTTCGGTTATGGCTAGGTATGCCGGACAGGCTTTGGCGGGTTACAATATCAATCGTAATCTGGGCTATTATCTGTATGTGATATGTCTGGTGGCCATGGCATGTATTACCATATATGTGCTGTTGGTTCGGCGTAGGGCTACGACCAAAAAACAACGCACACAAATGTCAATTGTGAGCGTTGGATTAGTATTTGCGCTTGTAGTGGGGATATGCACGTCGATAGTTCTGCCAGTAATTCTTGATACTTCGGCACCAGCTGATTATAGTTTTTTGGCTGGCGTGGTTGTAGCACTGTTTTTTGCATACGCCATAGTCAGGCATTCGTTATTTGACGTCAAGCTTGTGGCCGTACGAACCGTGGCTTATGGTGGATCGCTCATTACATTGTCTTTTATATATTACGCGCTGGCGTACCTAATAACCGAGACGTTTTTTGTTAGGAGCGAAGCATCTACTAGCGTGAGTTTTGGCCCGGTTAATATATTTTTGGCCCTAGTACTGGCATTTTTGTTCCAGCCAATTAAGCGATTTTTTGATAAATATACTGATAAGATTTTTTATCACAATGATTATTCACCCGAAGTTTTTTATACTGATCTCAGTAAATTATTGGTATCAACAACTGATTTACGTAGTTTACTGCAACGTATATCGCAATTGCTTGAAGATACATTTAAATCGGATCAAGTTATTTTTATGGTCTATTTCGATAAAGAAAAAACTCGTTATATGACGGCTGGCACTAAGGTTCGTAGTGACATACCAAAAAGTGACGCTACTATGCTGGATGTTCGTATGAATAATAATAGCGAACGAATAATTGTTACCGATTCACTGAGTGAGAGTGATGTGGCTATTCGGAGGATGTTGCTAAGTCACAGGGTAACACTAACTATTCCAATAGGTATTGATCACTCGATCTCGGGTTATTTGATGCTCGGTGAAAGAAAAAGCGGCGTGTACGGCAACAAAGATTTAAAGGTGCTCGATACTATTGTCAATGAGCTAGCGATTGCTATCCAAAACGTCGTTTCTATACATGAGGTCAAAAAACTAAACGCTACTTTGCAGCAGCGTATTGATGTGGCGACTAAGGAATTGCAATCATCTAATGCTCAGTTGAAGCGCCTTGATTCGGTCAAAGACGAATTTATGAGTATGGCCAGCCACCAGCTGCGCACGCCACTGACGAGCATCAAGGGCTATTTGAGTATGGTGCTTGAGGGCGATGCTGGTCAGGTGGATGCCAGGCAAAAGAAATTGTTACTAGAAGCATTTCGTAGTAGTGAACGCATGGTTGGGCTTATCGCTGACTTTTTGAATGTGTCACGTATTCAGACTGGGAGATTCGTGTTAGAAAACCAATATTTTGATTTGGTCGAGATGGTTTCCGAAGAAGTAGACGACCTTTCGATACTAGCTGAATCTCATGCTATTAAATTACGATTGACGGTAGCCAAGAGCATGACTGCACCTATTTACGGTGATGAGAATAAATTACGCCAGGTAATTATGAATTTCGTCGATAACGCTATCTACTATTCCAAGGCCAAAAGTACTGTGGTAATACGTATTACTAAATCGACGGGTAGTGTATCGGTGCGAGTGGTCGATACTGGTATCGGGGTGCCAGACGAGGAACAAAAGCGTCTATTTAATAAGTTTTTCCGTGCCAAAAATGCACGTAGGGCTCGCCCAGATGGTACTGGCGTGGGGTTATATTTGGCACGGCGTGTTGTGTCGGCTCACGGTGGTCAGTTGATATTTAGTTCCAAAGAGGACAAAGGTAGTACTTTTGGTTTTACGCTTCCAATCAAAGAACCACCAGCCGAAGCAGAAGTGATGCCTAAGCCAGTGCAGACAACTACCAAATTAGACTGACGAGGCCGACGATAACTAGCACCACGATTGCCACGATGCCGATAATTGGCAAAGCTGGGCGGATAAATTGTTTGCGATCAACCCACCATTGATGTAGGGGATTACGTTTGATGGCGCTAACTTTTGTAACTACTGGGCGAGTATTTATCGCTTGGCGATTTGGTTTGGTACGTTTTTTCTTGTTACTCATTATATTTATTATAGCAAAACAAATAGCCCCCATGTGTATGAGGGCTATTTGGGAGATAGAGTCATCGACTCTTATTGAGAGCGGTCAGACTCCTAGCGACGTAGTAGATTGCGGATTTTATCACTATTTACGGTGTAGGCACCAGCAGTAACTGCCAGACCTAGACTAGCGATAGCGATCATTCCGCCGCTGATACCAGTTTTTGGTAGTTCTGGTGGTAGCGGTGGTGTAACTGGTGGAGGCGTACCTTCACAAGTTCGTTTAACCTTGACTGACGCAGTGTCAGATTTGTTACCGTTGTCGGTCTCGGCCGTAGCACGGTTGACTAGGGTATTTAGACCACAGGCAAGCGCTTTGGCTTTGGCGACCTGAACTTTGAGTGATACATAAGCGCCAGCACCGGGTGCGTAGTCGCCAATGTTTAGACCATTTTTCGATACGACACCGTTGTCTGACACACTCTGCCATTTACCGTTTGTCGATGAATTGGCAATTGCGGTGCTACCAAGTACGTAGGTTAGACCTTTTGGTAGTGCGTCTTTGATGACAACGTTTTTCTGAGTCACAGTACCAGTATTCTGGTATTTAATCTTGTACTGAAGTGTAGCGCCAGCTTTGGCGTTAACACTTTTGGCAAAATTGTTTGTACCGTCGACTTCGACTGATTTTTCAATCGTGAAATCTGGTGAAACAGTTTTGAATTTGAATGTAACCCAACCTTCGTAGTTGTTACAGCCAGGAACGTTGCCGTCTAGGGCGTCGTAACCGAGCTTAACGCCACCGTTGATCAAATCGTCGGATAGGTGAGTACCGTTAACTGCACCTTTGGTGCTGATTACGGCAGAACCAGCTACGTATCGTAGGGCCATGTCGTTAGATGCTTTGGCAAGTGCAGTATCCCAAACGCTTTTGGGAGTTGCGTTGCTGGCGTCTACGAAGCCGCTTATTTCAGCGTTTTGACCAGCCTTGACTGTGCTAGGCATAAGTACGCGCATAGTAGTGTCACGAGCTATACCTTTGTAGTCATGAGCTGCGTCGTTTAGGCTAGACGATGCGTTGTTGTGGTAGAATACTGAAACTTCGTATTCTTTGCCTGGTTGGATATTTACGCTTTGAGCATAGTTACCTTTGCCAGCTTCACGGATACGAACGAAGTTGCGTTCGTCACCTTGATCTGGATTATCCTTGATCGAGTTAAATGTAACGTGATCGGCTGGATGAGCCATTGTATATAGTGTGCGGTCGGGACCCCATGCCATAAGCGCAGCAGGTACAAGTATTGCGCCAGCAAGTACTGCGATAAAGGCAGAGATACGAGGCGACCTCGAAATAACAGAAATTACTTTCATTATTTTCTCCATTTCTACGGCTCCCACCAGCCATAAATTTAATAATTTTTTACTAAGTCGCTATTTGTTAAGGGTCAACAAATCAGATTATTAAAGTTCAAGGGTAAAACCCCGGTGCTAGCTGGCTGCTAGTCACCGGGGCATCCCCGTACTGAATTAGTGATTACTACGCTTGACCCGGGTCGTCGGGCATTGTCTGGTTTGTACCCGCGTCGGGCACTTCGCTTGGCACGCTGGGCGTACTGGTGCGAGGTGTCGACGGAGCGCTAGACGCTCCAGGTGCGGACAAACCGGGCGCAGCGTCATCGGCCGGAGCCGGTGTGGTCTGCGGGTTCGACAATGTCGGCGGATCCTGTTGGATAGGATCAGTCGACGGCAGCGGCTGCGGTGTGATACCGTCGGGCCGCGCCGGGTTGGTAGTTTCTACCTTGGAGTCCAGGCACTCACCGTTGTCACCACGGAACTTCCCAGGAGGGCAGTCGGGAGTGGTGGTTGTCGGTGGAGTGGTTGGAGGACTCGTCGGCGGTGTAGTAGTCGGCGGGTTCGTCGGAGGCGTGGTCGTCGGCGGGTTGCCCGGAGGTGTCACTGGAGGTGACGCCGGAGGCGTAGTCGACGGACTGCACTCAGGAGACGTGTTCGGCGCGGCGTTGTTGAACAACTCCGGCCGCTTGTCTCCGACGTTGATACCGATGGCGAACACCGGATCACACGGACCAGCCGTCTTGCTCGTAAGTTCGAGCACGATAGCAGGACGATTGTCCACATCGGTAGTCGACTCGATGTTCGGCAGGTTGAACGTACCAGCCTCACCAATGCTCAGACCACCAACTGCTTGGCGGTAGTTGAGCACACTCGGCAGACTCTCGATACCGGCAACATGGAAACGACTCAGGAGCGTATTGACCTTGCAGGCCACGTCCTGGTAGTCCTTGTTGCGCTGGACAAACTTCTTGTAGTCGTCATCACTCGGGTTCTTCGGCAAGATGTAGCTCGCAGCCTGATTGTTGATATCGGCATCGCTGGTGTTGAATTCAGCGAGCCAAGGGTTCAGGGTTACGAGCGACGTGCCGTTGACATCGAGCTTGGCCAAGAAGTGAGCGTAGGTGACACCGATATCCGGACCATGCCAGATAGCGGCTTGTGTCTGCTGGAGACCCTTCACTGCGTCCGTCCCGTCAACCGGGAGGCCGAGCGAATCACTCCAAAGACGATTACCTACGGGCTCAACGCCCGTCTTGGTTTCGAGTGTAAACGAAACCAGTCCGTTTTCGTCGACCGTGCCACAAGTCAGCTCGTCACCATCCTTGACGGTTAGAGCCTGCTTGATAGCCTCGGTGATGGCGGTGTCTGACGACGACGAATCATCGTTAGAACTGTTCCACGCCACCAGTGCGATAACGAACGCCGCGACAATTGCCAGTACGGCAACGATCGCAGCGATTGACCTGGCCCGCGAGTGAGACTGCGTCTCCCCTGCGGGCTTGTTCGCAGCCGGATTGGGCTGCGATACCTTCTTTTCATCACTCATTTTTTGCTCCTACCTCCCTCTCCGGGGGCGTGTCATGGCGGAATTGCCTGTTGATGCCCACGGATTTGGGACACCCTACCATCTGTCATTTTGATAGACAGTAGGGTATCCCAATGGGGTAGAGCAAATAGTACGGGGTGCTGCATAGCAGCGTTCTTGGCATAGGTTGGATATTTCTCAGGCACCTAGCTAAATAAAGTAATTATGACCCTGAGACCTCGGTGGTATAAGACAAATGACTATACCAAGAACGCTGCCGTGCAGTTTGCACTATTAATAATCTGACTTGTTAACGTCCACCACTACTACGAGTCTCCACCTCGCATAGTTGTTACGTACATATTATCATAAAACGTTTGAAATGTCAATACATATGTAATATTTTTGACGTAACCGCTATGAAAGTTTTTGATAAAACATCATAATTATGATTTACAGGGGTAGACAAAACACCGTCAATTTGCTAATGTAGGTAGGGTGAAATAACACCTTCACCGTACTCACGCTTGATATGAGTTTTAAGTTATATGGAGTACGAGAGCTATGTCTCATATGGATCCTTTGGACCATATGAGCCACAAATTTTTCGGTAGAGCACAAAAATGAGCAAGCTAATTTTTGCTACTCAACCCTCAAAATTTGGTCTCATCGTCTAACGGTTAGGACACCAGGTTTTCATCCTGGCAATCCGGGTTCGATTCCCGGTGAGATCACCATAGAAAAAGCCTCAGGCATTTATGTCTGGGGCTTTTTCTATTGCTGGATTTCAATCCAGAGGAATTGAACGCCGTAGGGTTCGCCAACTGTCCAATCTTTGACTTGACAGTTGCTAGCCGATGTTCGCGGCTAGAATAGCCAGAACATCGAAGCGTTGTCCCGGTGAATTGAAATTATTTATCTAGCAATCTTTTTTCGTGACGTTAACTTGATAAGTATCGCCGCTACTTGTGCCGGTATAGAGGAACGTATATCCCCAGCCACTATCTAGTACTGATCTATATTTCGTATCGTCGCAGAGTAGTTTGACGACGTATGGCTTGAGTGTGGTTTCGTCGACACTAGCCGTAGCGGGCGTGTCTTTTGATGTGGTATATTCGACAAATACGTAATTTTCGGTACTACTCACCCAAACATGAGAGAGTATACCACCAGTTTCGTGCGAATCTTGGGGTAGGGATGCCTCAATTCCCGGTATCATCTTTTGGATTGATGAACGCAAGACTTGTGTTTCGTGGCGGGCGCTTTCAGACAGTATAAAATAACCAGCCATAATTACTAAGACTACGGCCAGAGCTGTCATAAATAGGTCAATTTGGAGGCGTGCGTCTTTTTTCTTGACTATATCAGTAATTTCGACGAGGACTGCCAGCCCGGCTAGGACGTATCCAGTAATTTGTAACGTAACTTGTGCGGCGACATTATTAAATAGAGTGCTAGTAAGCAAAACAAGCGCTGCAATAATCAGCAAGTACCATCCGCGTAGATTGTGTTTTAGGAGATTCTTTTTTGTCTTTGTTTTTGGCATATTTACATCCTACTT
>CAZJFK010000031.1:0-8282 GCA_964545515.1 uncultured Candidatus Saccharibacteria bacterium
GCCCGATGCCAAGTTCTGGGGCTCAATCTTGGGCGACGACCAGATTGCAACCGTCGTACGAGACCTGATTAACCGAGTCAAATTAGGTGAGTTTATCGGAGCAACCACCGCTGGTGCTATGACGTGGGGCGGGTATTTCTACCTGCAAACAGTCGCCGAAATCACCGACAAATACTTGGGCCATCTCTGGGGACCGATATACAAAATGTGGGCGGACAAAGAGATATCACTCGAAGGTGCTGTCGTCCGTGATTATGACAAGCCAGTACCGCCACTATGGGTCGAAAAGGTTCGTATCAAAAGGGATGGATGGGTGGGTACGGCTAGTATCCCTGGTCATGTCGACATGGCACTTGAATGGCACTACGAGGTGTTTAGACCAGATGGTTCGCCAGCATATTCACTGATACCCGGTGATCACCTGGCACATAGTCCAGAGATTAAAGTTCATCCACAGGACTTGGCAAATGCCAAAAAACGTCTGCGACAACTGATTCGGCAATCCCAAAAATCACAAGAATCAAAGCAAGACTAAACCGGCACACGTGCCGGTTTTAAATTACGCCAAATCAAGTTACCTCAATCATCTAGCAGATGAATTATCCGCTGTAAAATCTCACGTGCAAAACGCAATAGACTAAACCTATATGGCTTCTGCGCTCTAATCCAAACTTCAAAGATTGTCGATTTACCAACCCAAATACCAAGCACGATTATGGCCGTACTTAGAATATAGAGTGGCGTTAATCTCTCGCCCAAAAGTACCGCAGCGATAACAATACCGACAATTGTTGATACGTACAGAATGCTGGCATTGCTACTGACATTAATCTTTTTGACACCCAAAAAATACGCCAAATTACCAGCCGGAGTCAGTACGGCACAAATAGCCACAAAAACCAGCAACTGGTCTAGCGGTATGGTCGACCAATCAAACTTCGCGTTCTCATACACGAACTGTGGCAGAAACATCAGTGAGCCAATCAGCAGCTGCAAACCAAGCAACTGCAAAATCGGCGCCGAGCTAAGATACGGCTTGGATAGCACCGTACCGTATGCTTGCGCCAAAATAGACATCACGAGTAGCAATAATCCAAGCGAGCTAAACGTCACGACACTTCCACGGAAATGACTGCCCACAATTAGCAAAAACGCCCCAGCGACGCAAATCATAATACCCACAATAGCTTTTTTGGAGACATTCTCATGCAAGAGCTTAATCGACAGCAAATAAACTGCCGCCGGGAAAAGCATGCTCGATAATATCGCATATAGAGCCGGCAGCGTCTGCAACGCCATGTAATAAAACAAGTTACACAGCACGATATTGAGCAGTGACAAAATCACAATTTGACGATACTCACCAAAACTAAGCTTGGATTTATACTGCTTAAAAATCACCGCAAAAGCTAGCACCATTAAGCCCGGTATAAAATATTTCGGAAAAAGATAAATATTTAGCGGCACAGTATCAAAAATATACTTTGTCAGGGGTGCAATAGACCCCAAAATAACATTACCTAATATAAAGGCCGAAGCGCCGTCTTTTTTTTGTGTTTGCATACTTCGATACCATTATAGCTGTAATATTTTGCTATGCAATCTCTAAAAATCCCAGTACTCAACCCTTGCGGCTGAATGTCATGTAATTTATAATTAATCTAATGAGTAAAAGCCTAGTGATTATTCTCAGCGTGATTCTCCCGCAAGCGCGAGGGGCCGGTTACTTGTATCAATAGCTAAATCAAACAAAGTTTCCCGCCCCACAGGCGGGATTTTTATTGCAAGAAAGGTAAATAGCGTGCCACAAACCAACGATAAACCATTAACCGGTGCTGAAGCTTTGATTAAAAGCCTCGAAGCTATGGGTGTCGAATATATATTCGGCTATTCAGGTGGCGCCGCAATACCAATCTTTGACGCTATCGCCACCACCAAAACCAAAATCAACCTCATCGCCACTCGTCACGAGCAAGGTGCTGCGCATATGGCCGACGGCTACGCCAGAGCAAGCGGCAAGCCGGGCGTCATACTGGTCACCAGTGGCCCGGGCGTGGGTAATATCATCACCGGCCTGATGACTGCTCACATGGACAGCGTGCCGCTCGTCGCTATCAGCGGCCAGCAGATCACAGCAATGCTAGGCCTCGATGCTTTTCAGGAAGCCGATACTTTTAACCTCACGATGCCAGTCGTCAAACATAATTACTTGGTGCTCAAAACTAACGACATACCCGCCAAAGTACATGAAGCATTCGATATTGCCACTTCGGGTCGTCCCGGCCCGGTGCTACTCGACATCCCCAAAGACGTTTCATCGGCTACATTCACCGGCAGCCTAACGCCCACTCGCAAATTCGTACCACAGCCCAAAATCGCCGAACCTGACCACCAGTTAGTAGCTCGCGTCGCAAAACTCCTAGCCGAAGCCACGCGCCCAGTTATTTTGGCAGGACACGGCGTACTAATCGCCAGAGCGGAACAAGCGCTCAGGCAAGTAGCCGAGCAATTCAATACACCGGTGGTGACTACATTACTAGCCAAAGGCGCAATCGACGAATCACACAGATTAGCTTACGGTATGCTTGGCATGCACGGCACAGCCTACGCCAACAAAGCCATCGAAAAAGCAGATTTGATACTCAATATTGGGTCACGCTTTGACGACCGTATAGTTGGTGATGTAGCTGATTTTGCCAAAGGCAAAACTATCATACACGTTGACATCGACGGTGCCGAGCTTGGCAAGATGTTTGCTCCCGACGTAGCGATTCATGCCGACGCTCGTGATTTTTTGGAGCTACTAGTACAAAGTGCCGCAAAAGCGAGTCACGGCAAATGGCTAGATACGCTAGACAAATATCGCACCGAACTGCCACTGACATATAGCGACGAGGCAGGTCTAACTCAGCAACACGTCATCGACGAAATCATGCAGCAAACCGACGGCCAATCAATCGTCACTACAGACGTCGGCCAACACCAAATGTGGGCAGCGCAGTTTTATAAAACCCGCCAACCAAACCACTGGATATCATCGGGTGGAGCAGGCACCATGGGATTCGGCATGCCCAGCGCCCTAGGAGCACAATTTGCCGAACCAGAAAAACAAGTCATCACTATCGTCGGTGACGGCGGATTTCAGATGACACAATTCGAACTCGCCACTGCCGCGCTCTACAAACTACCTGTCAAAATATTTATCATGAATAATCACTACCTAGGTATGGTGCGCCAATGGCAGGAGCTGTTTTACGACAATCGTCTAAGTGGCGTAGACCTCGAAGGCAATCCAGATTTTTGCCTACTGGCCAAAAGCTACAACATCAAGGCAATCAACATTGAAAATCCAAGCGAGGTCAAAACCAAAGTCGCCGATGCACTACGTTATAGTGACGGCCCAGTGCTAGTCAACTGCGAAGTCACCAAGACCGACAATGTATTCCCGATGATACCAGCCGGCGGCAAATACAGCCAAATGCTCGTCACACCGCCAACCACCAAACTAAAAGCACCGAAAGGAAGCACTTAGATGAAAAAGGACACCGACCATACCTACACGCTGACCCTAACCGTTCGTAATAATCCCGGCGTACTAGTACGCTGTGCTCAGGTATTCAATAGGAGAGGCCATAATATCGAAGAGATAAAATCTACAGCGATAGATAAAGACACGACCAAAATGTCGATACTTGCATACGGCCAACCAGAAACTATCAAACAAATAACTCTTCAACTGCGTAAACTAATCGACGTCATGGAAGTCAAACAAAAAGAAACCAGCTAGATTGACGGAAATCGTAATATACTTGTAGACATGACAGCCAACGCAAAGCCAAAGCGCAAATTCACAGAGGAAGACGCCGACGATATTGTCACGATAATCCTACCGACAATCAATAATTAATCTCGCTTATATTGAATTTGTATACGATTTATGTTATAATATGAACATGAACTATGGTAATAGACAGTGGGCCGAAAAACCATCTGAAACGCTTGGCTGGCAAGAGGTATCTACCAAAGACAGTTTAATGCTGATTGATCCTAATATACCTAGTAATATTGACCCCGAGCGCGTAATGGGCAAATACAAATTATTTACCAGGCGCCACGCCGAATTAGGGTACGGTTGCGAAGGCTCGGTGCGCGCCGTGGGCGAACTAGCCGTCAAAAGATTCTACAATCTGAGCTATCAGCAGCGCGGAAATGTCGAAGATTTAGCTATCAATGTAGGCATCAGTAGAGGGCTAGATAGGTTATCGCCCGTAGAATCAGGCTACGCTGTGCGCGGAGTAAAAATTCATGCCGCCCTATACCAGGAAACCGCTGACGACAAATATCCAGTCTCTTACTGGGTAATGGAACGACTCCATCCAGAAAAGCCAACTCTCGGCACACCTAATAGTGACACTCGTATCAAACTGCGCACGGCAGCTTTGCAGCTCACTGGTATCAATCCCAATCACGCCTTCTACGACGATTGTCCTACATCGAGGAATTTTATTATCACCAAAAAACGCAGCCACGAAGACAAAGGCGAGATTGTCTTGATCGATTCACGATACGATCCAAGCAATGGCCAATTCTACACGTACGGCGATAATTAATCTCGCTTATATTTTACGATTATCAGTGGTGATGGTATGATAAGTCCTATGGTCAAAACTAACTCAAATCTTATTCCAAAATCATCGCTGTACGAATGGTTCGCAGCGAGTTTCATCATGATATTAATCGTCAGCAATATCGCCAGCGTCAAAATAGTCGAAGTTGGCTCGATAGTATTCGACGCCGGTACAATTCTATTCCCTGTATCATATATCATCGGCGACATCATCGCCGAAGTCTACGGCTACCGCAAAATGCGTGGGCTACTAGTCAAAGGCGTCACATTACTACTACTTACCTCTGTGACTTTCTGGATTGTCGGCATGTTGCCATCGACCGCCGATTGGGGTATGCAAACCCAATATAACGATATCCTAGGCGTAGTCTGGCGTATCATCTTTGCCAGTATTACTGCTATATTCGTCGGTGAACTCATGAATGCCTACGTGCTAGCCAAGATGAAAATCAACACCAAGGGCAAAAACCTGTGGGGTAGGCTAATCGGTTCATCGGCTGTCGGTGACGCCTTTGATACTGTAATATTTTCGACACTAGCTTTTGCCGGCACTATGCCGCTAGATACGCTCATGCAACTAATCGTATCTGTTTACCTAATCAAGATGGCGGTCGAAATAGCTGTGTCACCACTAACAATGAAGCTAATCCACTACATCAAAAAACGTGACGGTATCAACGTCTACGAACAGCCCAGCCTTATATAACTCCTGTTGATTTTTATATCATACTATGGTATAAAAACAACACGAATGGATATATACAGAGGCTCCTTAGAACCTAGTTATAAAGATATCGACGACGAACTTGCTATTAAACCAGGCGGTATTTTAGTTCGCAAAGGCCTGTACCGCAATGCCATGATAGGTGCGAAATACGAAGCCACCGTACTTGCAGACCAAGACAATACATGCGCTTTTTGTGAACCTAGGCTGTCCGATAGACAAGATGTCACCCATAGAGGCAAATATTTTGCCGCTTTTTTGGCTTCGGCACCCTATGAATTTATGGGTGACTACCCAGCAATAGAAGGCAAACACGAACTTGTCGTACCGATCGCACACACCGAAGACCCTAAATCAGTTATAGGTGCGGCCGCCACGGAGATAGACGAATACCTGCGTGACCGCGAAGCTCAGCATCCCACCATAACCTACGCACGAAACCAATATAACCCCAGTAAATCAGTCTCGCACTTGCATTACCACTCCATACCCGTCGACACTGACAAAAAGGTCTCGCGCTACGTATACAGCTGGCAAAGCGGTGTGACGGAACTAGAATTTTCTGAGCCGCAGATGCCCGACACAAACGAGCCCGCAGACGAGATTTTAGCAGAATCAAAACTACTAACAGTCGCTAGACCAGCCATGCCTTTTTTGCACTTCGATGGACAGGAAGTACTGGGCCATCTGCGATTAACATACGACTTGCAAAATCCAAAATCAGTTAGTGCGCTAAACGAACAGCTGGACACCATGCAGAAGATGACTACTAACAACCAAAGTTTTCAGACGTATAACGCCCAGACTGATCAAAATAGCAATGTCGTCGAAGTACTTTATCTCGGGCTTAATCCAATATATAAACTAGAATACGATCAGCAAACAGGTGGTCTAGCTGAGCTCGTATTTGCGCGGTTATCGCTACAAACTATCAGCAAAATCAAACAACTACGCAATAGATATCCACACTAAAACGTCGTGGAAATATAGACGTCTACGGATAACCAATACTACTGTAATTTAGCCTCTCTGTGACATTAATCTCATATTGACATTTATAACAATATGTTATAATATTGCACACACAGGTTCTGTCCTAGCACCTATACAAAAAAGGAAGTGGTGTCATGTTTGTTAATAACCGCTACATCTTCAACCCGAAGTACCAGAGCAGCAGGAAACTGAAGCTCCTCAACCGCGATGTCAAACGTAGAGATTTTACTGACTATATCATGAACTATGGTGGTAGTGATATAGTTGGTTTCTCGGGCCTTCTAACATCGATACTCGGAGTCGTGGTAGCCCCAATCGGGCTATTAGTCTGCTTAGCGGGTGGAGTGACCGGTGGTATCATCACTTTTATGATAGGTATTGCTCTATGCTGGCGCTTGCTTATGTGGCTTGGCCACCGGCTACAAAACCACAGGCAAGACAAACTCAAGAAAGTCATCAAGAGTCGAAGCGTTTCGGTAGGCACAGCCAGCTACCTGGACAATGCCTATTCTGCACTCTTACGGAGTAGATTTGGATCAACCCTAAACCAGCTCCGCTATCAAAATCGAGATGACCTAGTGATGTACAAGGGCTTGATTGACAACTACCTCGTACTGACTGCCGACATCGATGAAGATATCGACAAATACAGCCGCGCGGCATCGGAGGACAAGGTACAGAAGCTCGTCAATGAGCGCCAAGCCATGGCCGACGACACCGGACGAGCGCTGATGAATATTCGCGACGCGCAGGCCGAACTTCTCCCTGGACCAGCCTTTAATATGGCCGACTTCATGATTGATCGGGCCCTAGAATCGGCTCGCGCCAAACGTCTAGCTATGCAGGATATCTACGGATTGCTCGAAGACCCTGCCAAGACCTCGGCGTAACAAAACCACCCTTTGGGTGGTTTTTAAATTTAGTCTAACGTCACGCCAACAGGTAATTTATTGCCGTAATACCGTGTTAAAAATGATTTTTTGAATTCATAAAAAGTACCATCTAGCAGAGATTCTCGAATTTGATCGACAGTGCGGACTACGAAACGTTCATTGTGAATACTAGCAAGTGTCAGCCCGAGCATCTCGTCACTACGAAGTAGGTGATTGACATACGCCCGCGTGTAATTCGCGCAGGTATAGCAATCACACTCAGAATCAATCGGCGCATAGTCTGTCTTGAATTGAGCATTTTTGATATTAATCCGCCCATCAAGCGTATAAAGTGAACCATTGCGCGCCTGACGAGTAGGAGCCACGCAGTCAAAAGTATCGACGCCGTATTCCACTCCCAAAAATAAATCGGCCGGGTGAGCACCCATACCGAGTAGGTGACGCGGTTTGTTTTCGGGCAATGTTTCGTTGACCCATTTTACGACAGTATTAATTTCACCAGGCTCAAATACGCCGCCTATACCGTAGCCATCAAAATCACGCGAGCCCAAAAATTCAGCCGATTTCTGACGTAAATCTTGCTCACGAGCACCCTGAACCACGCCAAAAAGCGCCTGCAAATTTTCACCTTCTTGCTCATGTTCATTATTTAGCTCATTATGTCGCGCCAAACAGCGCTCAGCCCAAGCGTGAGTACGATTTAGAGCTTGTTCTAGTACTTCACGTGGCGCTAGCGGAGCAGCTAATTCATCAAAAGCCATGTGAATATCAGCACCGATTTGATGCTGTAATTCCATGCTAGATTCTGGCGTCATCAGCAACTTACTGCCATCTAAATGCGAGCGAAAATGCGCACCCTGATCGGTAACTTTTACCAATTGTTCGGCCGATTTAGTAGCCAAGCTAGCATCGCCTTTTTCGGTATGAGCCACGGCGTCGATACCCTTACCAAACGCCACACCTAGGCTAAATACCTGAAATCCACCGCTATCGGTAAACGTCGGGCCATCGTAATTCATGAACTTACCAAGCCCACCGGCTAGCG
>CAZJFK010000032.1:0-7169 GCA_964545515.1 uncultured Candidatus Saccharibacteria bacterium
GCTGAGTTAGCCAAACTCGTCGCCCCAGCCAAAAGCCTTTTTGTCTGCGCCAAATTAGAGGAGGAAATCAAAGACCTGACCACCGTCGAAGCACTCGAATTACTCGAAAGCTACGGCGTAGCCGAAACAGGCCTCCAAAAACTCATCCACGAAGCCTACGACACGCTTGGTCTCCAAAGCTACCTAACCGCTGGCCCCAAAGAAGTCCGCGCCTGGACAATCCACCAGGGTGACACCGCTCCGCAAGCCGCTGGCGTCATCCACACTGATTTCGAGCGTGGATTTATCGCTGCTCAGATAGTAAATTACGATGATTTGATCGCTGCCGGTAGCGAATCCGCCGCTCGTGCTGCCGGCAAAATCCGCACCGAAGGCAAAACCTACGTCATGCAACCTGGCGACGTAGTCGAATTCCGCTTCAACGTATGATGTCCAAGGAGGGGTTAGGCCCCTCCGTTTCGTTTCCGGAGTGAATCCGTAAACTCACCCCACCCCCTAAAGGCACTTCGTGCTTGCTATGCTCTTCACAAGATAATTATCAAGGGTGACCCCCTCCTAATAAAAATAAGCCCCGAAGGGCTTAATTTTATTTGAGGATTTGTGCCAGTATCCAAGCGGCACCAGCCGTCTCGATAAAGAACAGCCCCAGACCAACTGGCGACCCCCAGCTAAACCAGCTACCCCAGGCTCGCCAATTTTTTAGCGAATCCTGATGATACACATGGTTCATCCGGTGTTCCAGCTCTTTTTCTTGTAATGTCTTTGCTGACATAAAGAACTCCTATTTACGTTAGTAATAAAAGCCTTTACCGTGTAACGCCACTAATTGGTTATCTGTAAGGCTCAGGCCAACCGTCAGTGTGGACTTATGTACTACCTCGATTATACCAAATCTCGCAAATTCACGCGATTTGCATTAGTAATATCAATCTGCCCACGGTACAAAACATGTGGGACAAACTGATAATTAAACACCGGCTCGCCGGTGCCACGCATACTTGCGTAATAAGCCCTGGTAGCCTCGGGAATGGACTGCAAATCATCAATATTCACGTCGCGCAGCCACTCTACCTTAGTATTTTCATCACCTGGTGCCGTCTTGAAAAACACAGCCGCCTGGGCTGCGTCCAGATTGCTAGAATCAATTTCAAAATAGTTATAATCTGGAATTTCCTCAATCAGACCTAGTTCTAACTGCAAATTAAATAACTTGCTCGGATGCAGTGGTAGTAACTGCACGACGTCAGCCCAACCGCAATCAAGTAATGGAATCTGGCGCTCTACCACGCTCTCACGACCCTCATATTTACGCCGATATTCAGCATATAGCTCTGGATTTGCAGTAGCCATTTGACTGAGCGGAATTATAGCATCACCCACAAAGTTAGCAGCGATACCATGATAAAATTTAGTCATAGTTCTATTTTAGCTTACGCAGCAAATAAAATCGTTCTTGGTTGCCCTTTTGACCGCGGACATCGCTGTCGCGCTTGTCGATAGTCACGAAATACTGCCGAGACCATTCCTCAAAATCACGCAAAATCTGACGACGCACGGAATCGTTTTTGATCACACCCTTATTTACCTGATCACGCCCCGCCTCAAACTGTGGCTTCACCATCGCTACAATCTGTGAATTTTTGTTGCACAAATTTTCGTAAATATACGGTAATATATCACGGAGTGATATAAAACTGACGTCAATAACTATAATATCGATATTTTGCGTAGTTTTGAAATCGCGAATATCGGTTTTCTCGTGTAGCTCAATGCGCTCGTCACCACGCAAACTCGGATGCAATTGATCAGTACCAACATCCACCGCCAGCACTCTACTAGCTCCGTGCTGCAATGCATAATCAGTAAACCCACCAGTACTACTGCCGACATCAAGCACGGTTTTGCCCCTAAAATCGACGCCAAGCATCCCAGCCACGCTAGCCAATTTGAGCCCGGCTCGACTAACATATTGTTCGTCGGCCGTTAGTTTAATATCAGCATCATCAGCCACAAAATCACCAGCTTTTTTAGCCACGCGACCATTAACCGTCACCTTGCCAAGCCGTATCCAGCTCTCGGCCTGCGACCTACTAACCACCAGCCCACGCACGGTGAGCATGACATCAAGACGCTGCTTCATTGCCCTCGCCTAGCGGGTATTTTGCAGCAACATACCACGTTGGGTGCCCCTGCGATAGTTTGGTTTTTTGAAACAAATATAGAGCATCAATCTTATGTGTATCATTGTGATAAAGCCTATGCGTTTCAGTGTGCGTAGCATGAGGAGTATAGTTTTCGTACGCAAATTGCGTGTCTATTTCCACACCCGGAAATTGCTCGACAACCGGCATAATAAGATTATGAACAACATAAAGCGACTGTGCGCCTACCTTGCGCGCCAGCACGCCGTCCTGCTCATTGACACCCATCATGGCTTCTTCGCCGGCGACAATAGTAAATGGGTCGATGCTTTCTAGCGCTTCGCCTATTTCACGCGCAATACGACCTGTCGCTATACGCTCATGCCGAAATGGAGGCACAATTGTAATGTGCAGCGGTAATTTCTTGGTGTCACCACCCAATTCCAACACTGGGTGGGCAAGATTTGCCACAACAAGAGATTTCACTCTTCCGGGCATTATTTCTTCCGTTCGCGGTATTCGCCTGTGGCAGTATCGACCGACACTACATCGCCAGTCTTAATGAATGCCGGGACTTTGACGGTAATTCCAGTTTCAAGAGTTGCGTCTTTGAGTACGCTACTGGTCGTGTCACCTTTGACAACATCCTCGGTATAAGTGACTTCCAGATAGATATTCTTGGGCAATTCAACGTTAATCACGCGATCACCAAAAAACTGCAAACTAAGCTCATCGCCTTCTTTTAGGTATCCGCTAGCACTGTCGACAACATCGGCATTTAGCTGATACTGCTCAAACGACACTGGATCCATGAAAAAGAAATCGGTGCCGTCTGAATACAAGTACTGAACAGTCTTGTTAGTTACTTCGGCGCGCTCAATCTTGTCCTGACCCTTAAAAGTCTTGGGTATGACACTACCGTCAATTAGGTTTTTGAGCCTGACATTTACGATCGAACCGCCACGCCCCATTACCTTTTGAGCGTATTCTACTACGCGATATGGCTTGCCATCAACCTGGCAAACCACGCCTTTTTTCAAATCAGTTGGCTGATACATTTAGCATCCCCTATCTTACGACAAATGGTAGTAATGCTAGGTGACGCGCACGCTTGATAGCTGTCGCAAGCTGTCGCTGCTGCTTGACTGGTAGACCAGTCTTGCTAACTGGCTCAATCTGGCCATATGCGTTGACGTATCGTAGTAACGTCTTGGCGTCTTTGTAATCAAAATATGATGGTGTATCTTTTTTGAAACGTTTCATTAAATATCTCCTTAAAATGGTATTTCACTGAGGTCGACAGGCTTGTCATCGATATCTTCGATTACCTCGTCCTCGGATTTTTTGCTGCTTTTGCTTGATGGAGTGTAGCTGCTATCATCACCACCACGACCGCCGCCAATGAAATTGAAATCTTCGACAAATACTTCTACAGCTTGGCGTTTGTTGCCATCTTTGTCTTCGTAACTACGCTGTTCTAGGCGACCACTTACTAGTAGTGGTGATCCTTTAGACACGTACTGAGCGATGATTTCACCAGGTTTACCCCAAGCTACACAGTTGATGAAACTTGTGCGATCCTGAGTCTGACCAGATTGGTCTTTGAAACTTCGGCTTACAGCTAGACTAAAATTAGCTACATTTTGGCCACTTGGTGTCGTGCGTACCTCTACGTCGCGAGTCAAGTTCCCCATCAAAATTACCTTATTAAACCCCTTGGCCATGACTATTCTCCCTTTTCGTCGTTAGTTTCTTCGTCGCTATCCTTAGCGCGCTTCTTGTCTTCGGCTAGTAGAGCCTTGCCCTTGGCATCAGCTTTTACGAGTAGATAACGCAAAACCTCATCAGTAATATTTAGAATGTTGCTGATTTTTAGTGGAGCATCAGCTGGTAGCTTGACGTCCATGTATACGTATACGGCAAAGTTTTCTTTGTTAATTGCATACGCTAGTTTTTTCTTACCCCAGTTGTCTTCACTGGTAATTTCACCACCGGCGGTTTTCACGATATCGCGAACCTTGCCGAGAGGTTTTTCGAGATCCACCTCTAAATCAGGGTGAATCAGAACTGTTAGTTCGTATTCTTTCACAGATTTCCTCCTCTGGAATCCTTATGGATGTCTATGCTTATACATAGACCGAGTTAATAACTCTGTTATTATACACTATTACCCCATATAAATCTACCCTGGTTATGTACTGCTCAATATTAAAAGGCTTGTTGGTCCAACCAACAAGCCTAAGTAGCTACTACTCAGTACCTAGCTGCCGAGCGAGATCAAGCGTTCCGCGCATATCACGCACCATGCAGCGCCGCACAATCCAATTCACCACGGCCGGAAAATACCGCGCCAATCTAGTATAGCCTGGCTCATGAACGCTAAGCGATCGCTTTTCCATGGCTCGGATGATAGCATTTACGGCATTTAGCGGATTACGCTTCTTGTGGCCATAGCGCAACAGCTTATTGTCTCTAAACAACTGCTTTGCTAGCGGATTACTAAATTCGTTCTCCATGGGCGTATTGTGCTCAGACAGGTACAACACTCCACAGCGCGCACCGCTACCAGTAAAGTGCAAGCTCATCGCTTGCCCAAAAGCCGCCGCAGCTGCCTTGGAAGGACCATAAGCCGTACCCATGAGTGGCAAAATCACAACTCCACCCATCGAAGCATTAATCAAGACATATCCCTGACTCGCCTCGATATAGCGACTTGCTGCCGCGACCGTATAGCGTACGCCCTTGAAGTTGATATCTATGGTCGCATCGGCTATATCCATGTCACCATATAGACTAACAACCTTGCCGATACCAGCGTTGGCAAAGACGATATCAATGCCACCCATGACCTCGGCCGCCTTGTCGACAGCTCCTTGAACAAGCCCATAATCCGTGACACTACATGCCTCGTAGCCCACACAAGAATCATAGCCGTTAACTTCTTGGATCTTGCCACAAATATAGGCAACCTCGGCGACAGAGTCATCGATATCAATCAAAAACAATTTCACGCCGCGGCGCGCAAGAGCCGTTGCCGTCATCTTGCCGAGACCGCTGGCCGCACCAGTAATCAAAACTGACTTACCCCGCAGGGTATCCGTTTGAGCAGACATAGCTAGCCTTTCCGTTGTAGTAGCGAAAATCTGAAATGAACTCCCAGACCTTCACCTCTGTGTAATGTGGCTATTCTAACCCTATTCTGCTACAAAATCAATCTATACCAAAACTATTCGCTAGCATCGTCAATACTACTCACCAGCACATCGCGTGGCTTGCTGTTGCCGGTCGATGGCCCCACGATGCCCTGATCTTCCATGACATCGATATAACGCGCAGCCTTGGCGTAGCCAATACTCAGGCGACGCTGCAACAGACTCGCGCTCACGTGACCATTCTGCACTGCAAATTCCACAGCTCGCTGATACACAGGGTCGTCCTTGTTGGCCGAAAGATCCATCGCTACACCACCCTTGCCACTGAGGTTTACTGGCTGGTTGATAATCTCATCATTATACTGCGGCGGTGATTGCATACGTAGATAATCGGCAATCTTTTTGACCTCGCTGTTCATCACCCATGCACCCTGGACGCGAATTGGCTTGCTCATAGTCGCGGTCTTGAACAACATGTCACCCTGACCAAGTAGCTTCTCGGCACCGACACTGTCCATGATAATCCTACTCTCAATCTGATTACCCACTGTAAAAGCAATCTTGGCCGGGACGTTGGCCTTGATGAGACCAGTGATGACGTCTGCCCTCGGGCTCTGAGTAGCTAGTACCAAGTGGATACCTACGGCACGGGCTTTTTGCGCCAGACGTACAATCAGCGATTCAACATCACGCTGAGCCACCATCATTAGGTCAGCCATCTCGTCGATAATCACAACGATATACGGCATCGCACCGTCGTTTTGCTCTTGCTCAAAACCATTTTCGTCTTTGACGGCCACCTTAGTCTTAGAGCCACTGATACTCTTGTTATAGTCCTCGATATTGAGCTCACCCACTTCGGCAAGTAGTTTGTAACGCTTCTCCATCTCATCAACCGCCCATTTGAGCGCACTAACCGTTTTTTCAGGCGTAGTGATGATAGGCGTGAGCAGATGTGGAATATCTTTGTAGCGCGCCATTTCGACTTGCTTGGGGTCGACCAAAATAATCTTCATCTGTGCTGGGCTATTGCGGTATAACAAACTACATAGCAGCGTATTAATCATCACTGATTTACCAGAATTTGTCTGACCTGCAATCAATAAGTGCGGCATTTTGTTGAGCTCACCTACAATAGGCGCACCAGATATATTGCGACCCACGGCAAAACTAAGCGGCTCGTGGCTCTTGGACCATTCCTCGGTTTCGAGTACGCCACGCAGACGCACTTCGGCGGCACGCTTGTTTGGCACTTCGATACCTACGGCTCGCTTACCTGGAATAGGTGCTTCAATCCTAATCGATTGCGCAGCCAAATTCAGAGCGATATTAGTTTCTAGCGCCGCAATGCGTGACAATTTAACACCACTAGGCGGCATCAGAGTATATTGCGTTACCTTGGGGCCAATGTTAGCGCCCTCCATGGTCACATCGATACTAAACTCACCCAGTGTATCCTTGATGATACGAGCATTTTCTTTGACATCACCAGGATCAACAGGCGCCTGCTTTTTTTCAAGCAAATCGAGACTTGGGCCTTTCCAATCAGGATCGGCAATCGATATCAACGCCGATTCACTCTCGGCCTTTTCAGCCTTGTTGCTATTTTGCTTGATGTCCTTATCACCCTTGTCTTTCGACGACAACATCTCGACACCAGCCGTCATCTTGAAATCACTAAGTGATTTCTTACCAGCAGTTTTAGCACTTTCCATTACATCAGAGTTATCACCGTCGAGCTTTTCGGTTTGTAATAAATGCCATATCTTCGCTAGTAATGCCTGTGGCGACACCCGCCCAACCATCATCAAAGTCACAAATATAAATAGTACGTATATAAATCCAGCGACCGGCGCATTAACCAGCTGAATCATTA
>CAZJFK010000033.1:0-7056 GCA_964545515.1 uncultured Candidatus Saccharibacteria bacterium
CACACACGGTCATATCGTTTATAATTTCCCACCCCGTAGTTATTACAGTGGTCGCGATTATCGTCATAGGGGCCGTAGCTTGGCCGGCCAAAGATTTGCAGCTTGGGCTACCGAGCGATGAGCACGCCGCCATCGCAACCTCAGAGAGGAAAGCCTATGACATAATCAAACATGATTTTGGCGCAGGCTACAATTCACCAATTCTAGTACTAGTCGATAACGTACCAAATGTCACCAAAGAACAAACCAAATTAATCAACCAACAAGTTGAACAAGCATACAGACAAAGCGTATTTGACCAGACTGCAGCAGCCGCCCAAAAAATCGTCGATGAAAGTGGCGAGCCCGCCAACCAAGAACAGTCCGATATATTGCAGCGCAAGCTATCCGCCGTGCACAGCCAATATACCAAACAAATCGAGGCAGCAGATAAAGTGCTAGTCCAGCAAAAAGCATTAGCCGTCAAAATGACCATCCTGTCCGATATTGCAGTAGAAATTAATAATCTAGACGGAGTAGAACTTGCTTCGCCTATGATCATCAATGACAAACACCAGGGACTGATTCAAGTAATATCCAAATCAGCTCCATCGTCCAAAGCAACCCAAAACCTAATCGATAAACTTCGCAGTCCTAATCTCCTGAGTAACTATAAAAACATCTCAATATCGGTTACTGGTAGCGCCGCCATCGAAAAAGACATCAATGACAAGCTATCAGCCGCACTGCCAATCTACCTGAGTATCGTCATAGGACTATCACTCCTGCTCCTAATATTGGTATTCAAATCGATACTGGTACCCGTCAAGGCCACACTAGGATTTCTATTATCGGTACTCGCAATGTTTGGTGCTATCGTAGCCGTATACCAATGGGGCTGGCTAGGACTGGCCGCCGAGCCGGGCCCAATTGTCAGCTTTGTGCCTATTATATCTATCGGTATATTGTTTGGACTAGCCATGGATTATGAATTCTTCCTGGTATCAAGCATTCACGAAGAATACATATTGACCAAAAATAATAGGAAAGCCCTAATACGTGGCTATACCATAAGCAGTAGAGTAGTCGTAGCCGCCGCATTTATCATGGTCTCGGTCTTTGGAGGATTTATAACAAATGGCGATACTATCGTCGAATCCATAGGTCTAGGGCTCGCTGTCGGAATATTCGTAGATGCTTTTATAGTTCGCTTGCTTATCACGCCGGCTGTAATATACCTCCTGGGTAAATCTGCCTGGTGGCTACCAAAAGGCCTGGCCAAAATTCTACCCGATGTATCAATCGAGGGTAAATAACACAACACACCGTATATCGCAATTGGTGCGATAATATTACAAGATGAGTAGATTCGATGACATTTATCTAATACGTCACGTTGAATCCGAACTAAATGCAACCGGTGGGGTTATCGGTGGGCGCAGCAATCACATACCAGCCACTCCTCGCGGCATCAAACAGGGTCAACGACTTGGTAGAACTCTTCGCGAAAAGGGCATCTTGCCATCTATTGCCTATATGTCTCCTGCCGTCCGCACCCAAGTGACAGCTCGTGAATCGCTAGTAGCCATGGGGCTACAATCGCTAAAACCAATCTATGCATACGACATCCAAGAGCTATCACAGGGAAGATTTGAAGGTATGCCGCTAAATTCAATATACACGGAAGCCGAACGCGCTAGGATTGAGCACATGGGACGCAATCATAAATTAGACGATGCAGGTGCCGAATCTTTCAACGATGTATCGGTACGCATGTTTAGAGCCATCAATAGATTATCCAATAACGTCCCGTACAGCGAAGAAAAACGAAATATATTTCTATACACTCACGGCAATGCCATCAAATCAGTAGTTGGGCACCTTCTAGACCTAAACGGTGACGAAACATTTAGAACTGAGATTCGCAACTCATCAATCACCAAACTCAGCTACGGAGATGACGGCTGGGAAGTTGACTATTGCAATATGCTCGCCGAGGAATTACCTAATATGAAATACCGATACTCCGATCAAGACGTGGCCGGAGCAATTTCTCAATCCATAACTAATCTGAACATGAATGACCGTGAGCACAGCCTATCCATAGCGGCAATCTACCAAGATTACCTCGGCGGAGAAATCGAGGCTACACGCATTCTAGACAAAGGTATCAACGATATGCATTTTCGCAATATAACTTCTGGGCGTATCGTCGATTTAGCCATGTCTAGCTTCACCGATAAAGCCGTCATCTTGCCATATCACACTAATCCCAAAGATCACGGAGCACTATCGATACGCGAGCTAGCAATGGCCGACAAAAAAGAACAAGTAAAATACAGATCATTGAGGCTTGCAGTGAGCCGCAGTCTTAAACAGTAGTAGTTTCATACTGGCATACCTTATGGTAAAGTATGCCAAACAAGGAGTTTCGATATGAGTGAACATCTAGGTAATAGTGAGAAATTAAAATACCCCAAAGCCACAGATGACTTCTTTCGTCATGTAAACGGCGAGTGGCTAGAAACAACTCCTATTCCACCCGGTGAAACACGCTGGGGGTCTTATAATTTAATCCGTGACATTACTACTGATAAATTAGTTAATATATCATCGGAATTAGTGAGCTCAGGTCAAATATATCCAATAGGTAGCCCAGAGCAACAGGTTGCCGATTTCTATCGATCATCTATCGACATGGAGGCACGCGACAATCTAGGCATAGAGCCACTGCGCCCCCTGATAAACCAAATAGAGTCAATTCAAGCCCCAGAAGACATACTGCCAGTAGTTGCGAGTCTCAGGCGCAATGGCATAAGTACTCTATTTAGCATGTATGTCGAGGAAGACGACAAGATTTCTGGCCAAAATGCCCTGTATTTCCACCAAGGCGGGCTAGGGCTTCCTAGTAAAAGCTATTATTTAGATAACTCTGCTCGCAATATCGAAATTCGTTACCAATATAATAAATATCAAAATATCTTGCTGCAAATCTCTGGCATGTCTGCCGAAGAAGCCGAGGTAGCCGCCGACGATTCGTATCAAATCGAAAAAGCCCTAGCGACAAGCTCACGATCACCAGCTGAATCAAGAATAGCAGACGCCAATTATCATAAAATTCGGGTCAAAGATGCCAAGCAGCAGTATCCAGGAATAGACTGGGGAACATACCTAGAAGCTATCGGCTGTCCCGACCAAGACTCAGTTATCATTGGTCAGCCAGAGTTTTTCCATAAAGTCGAAGAGATTATACAAATCGGAGACATCGACGCAATCAAAAACTACCTCAAGTTTAAACTCATCAAAACTTACGCACCGTATCTAACGAGTGAGCTAGATGACGTGAATTTTGCATTTACCGGTAAAGTCCTAAACGGTATCGACCAACAAAAATCATTACCCAAAAGAACCGTTAATCTATATAACGGACTTGCTATCATGGACGCCGCGGGACCGCTATATTGTGAGCGTTATTTTGATAACGAAAGCAAAATCAAGCTCACTCAGATGGTAAATGATGTCAAGGAGTCCTTTGGCGACCGCTTAAATCAGATAACTTGGATGAGTGATGAGACAAAACAAAAAACCAAAGCCAAGCTCGCTAATATAAAGTTCAAGATGGGCTATCCAGACCAATGGCCTGATGTGTCAGATCTAGAAATCAAAACAGATTCCTTGGCTCTCAATATCATGCGATGCTCATCATATAGTTTTGACAGAAATATTAAATCCCTTGAAAAACCATACGATACTTCGCAGTGGGCTATGCCGCCAATCATGGTAAATGCATGTTCCGACCTAAAACGCGAAATGACTTTTCCAGCAGCTGTATTACAAGCACCATTTTTTGACCCAAATCAAGACGATGCCTACAATTACGGTGCAATTGGTGGAACTATGGGTCATGAACTAACACATTTCTTTGACGACGAGGGATGTAAATACGATCTCAATGGCAACTTAGTTAACTGGTGGAGCCAAGACGACGAATCTAGGTTCGACGAACTAACTAGCAAATTCTCAGAATATTTCAGCAGCCTAAAATTCATGGACATGAATATAGACGGCGACCTAACCAACGGTGAAAATATTGCCGACGTCGGAGGTATTAAAATAGCTTACTATGCCTACCAGAAAAAGCTAGCCAGAGAGGGCGGCGCAGGAGAGATTATCGACGGACTCACTCCGGAACAACGATTCTTTGTGGGCTGGGCGCGCAAATGGAAGGGCAAGATCACCCAAGGAGCGGCCGCCAATCAAATAGCAACCGATCCACACTCACCCAGTGAAATACGCGTCAACGGAGTTCTAGCGATTACCCCTGAATTCCACACCGCATTTGGCGTGAGTGAAGGTGATGGTATGTATGTAGCACCAGACAACTTACCAATACTCTGGTAATCAAACTATTTCGTCATCAAATCACGTAAAGCGTCTACTACTTCGGAATAATGATTCTTGGCATCGACATCTCGAAATTCGCGCGCAATTTCACCACGCGGAGTAATAATCACGGTGTCACGGTGTGTACCGGTATATTCACGACCCATAAATTTACGAGGGCGCCAAGCTCCATAAGCCTCAATCGTCGAATGAGTTTCATCGCTCAAAATAGTGAAATTAAGATTGTGTTTATCGGCAAACTTTTTGTGACTACTGACGCTGTCCTTGCTAATACCGACCAGCTCCACGCCACCAAGAGCTGCTATATCACTACGGCCATCGCGGAAATTACATGCTTCTGTCGTACATCCCGGAGTATCGTCCTTGGGATAAAAATAAATAACTAACCATTTACCAAAATAATCTTTGAGGTGATGCATGTCGCCGTTTTGGTCCGGCAAACTAAAATCAGGGGCTTTATTCATATATATAGTATACCAAGACCTTGCATAAAAGGTTAGCAAGGTCTATGATGTATCTCGTGCGTAAAACAACCGCAACGAAAAAAGCAGCCGTCAAACAACGCCGCGCGCTCAGCACGGCTCTTGTCATCGGAGCACTCGGTGTCGTCTACGGAGATATCGGTACATCGCCGCTATATGCAATCAATGCGACGTTTTTCGGAATCGGCCGTACTCCCGTAACTCATGACAATATATTGGGCGTTATAAGTATCATATTTTGGCTCTTGACCCTGATAATCACAGTCAAATACATTACTTTTGTCCTAAGAGCCAGCTATCAGGGCGAGGGTGGCGTCCTGGCGCTACGAGAGCTTGTAGGTACCGTCAAAAAAGCCAAAGGCAAACCAATTATTCTAATGCTCCTGGTATTCGGGGCGACACTCCTACTCGGAGATGGTATTATCACGCCATCAATATCGGTCCTATCGGCCGTCGAAGGTCTCAAAGTAGCCACACCATTTTTCACGCCATATACCGTTATAATAGCGGCTATTATAATTATTGGGCTATTTTCTATCCAAAAGAGAGGCACAGCCCAAATCGGCAAAATATTTGGGCCGCTGATGATTGTTTGGTTCTTTACTATCGGCATGCTTGGCCTGATTCAAATAGTGCATCACCCGGGTATTTTAGCCGCGTTGAATCCTATTTATGGACTAGAATTCATCGCCAATATGGGGATAGGGAAGTTCCTAGTCGCCACCGGCGCTATCGTCCTAGTAGCCACAGGAGCCGAAGATTTGTACGTCGATCTGGGTCACTTTGGTAGACGCCCAATACGGCTCGGCTGGTTTTATTTGGCCTACTGGTCACTTGTCCTTAATTATTTCGGTCAAGGAGCCTACTTGCTAGGTGGACACGAAGCCGTCGGTGGCAATATATTCTTTAGTCTCGTGCCACACATATCACTACTACCAGACATAGCCAATACTTGGCCTACATGGGCGTCGGAATTCGTAACGCATATACCAGTATACTCAGTAGTCCTACTAGCCATGGCGGCGACAGTTATCGCTAGCCAGGCCCTGATAACTGGCGTGTTTTCGCTAGCCTCCCAGGCAATGGCACTCGACATGCTACCACGGCTCAATATCGTCCATACTAGCCGCAAACACCGCGGACAAATATATCTACCAGCCGTTAACTGGATGTTAATGCTAGGGTGTCTAACGCTCATATTTATATTCAAATCCAGCAGCAATCTGACAGATGCCTACGGATTAGCCGTATCCGGAGTGATGCTTACAACAACCATGGCAATGTTCTTCGTGGCTAGACATAAATGGAAATGGAGTAGAGCAGCCACAATATTAGTGTTTGGTGTATTTCTCATAATAGATTCCACTCTGCTTTTGGCTACATCGCTCAAATTCATGACTGGTGGATATATACCCGTCTTCGTCGCGGTATCGATATTTATCGTAGTTATCGCCTGGAATTGGGGACGCGACCTAGTGCGTGGTGCCTATGTTTCATATCTAGAATTTGCATCACCTCGCAATATGGAATGGCTAGTAGAGGCCAAGCGTCGGCTAACTCATGACCGTGAATACATAGAGGAAACCAGGCAACGCAAATATGTCGAACTAGATAGGGCAGTGATGTTTTTGGTCTCCAAACCAGTCAAGCATCGAACCGAAAACATCCCGATTATTCTCCGTATATTTATGAAACGCCACGGCGCAATTCCTAAATACATAGTATTACTAACTATCGTTCAAGAGAAAAAACCATACGTTAGCGACGATCGACGTATAAAAGTTATCGATTTTGACGAAAATATTCTATCTGTACAAGCACACTATGGATTTATGCAGTCACCAAACGGCCTAGAAGTACTAAAACAGCTCAAAACCGATGGTTACATGGGTCGCAGCCTACATCGATGCACCGTCGAAGCTGCCGAAGAGGAATTATTCCTAACCAAGGGTGCCAGATTCGTCGATAAACTCCGTATTCGTGTATATCTGCTGTTCAAATCTATCTCGCCCGAAGCTTATCACTACTTCCGCCTAGATGCCAAACCAGGCATGTCAAAGACCATTATACCAATCGTGCTTGGCAAAAACGGCTGGCGAATAGAAATCCCAGAATTTGCCCTAGAAGACAGCGACGAGGCCATCGATCCAGATACACTGATGCCGACTTCTATCCAATTCGCACGCAAACG
>CAZJFK010000034.1:0-6680 GCA_964545515.1 uncultured Candidatus Saccharibacteria bacterium
TTTACCCGTTACGTCTTCGTGAGATGATTTAGGCGTGACTACAGTTCCGTCGTCACCAATTATACTAATTAGTAGCTCTTTGGCCGCGGCTAAATTAGTCTCTGCCTCTTGAATTAAGGAAGTTAATCGTTTTACTTGTTTCTCTGGTAAATCAGACATGCTCGCATCCTTGTCTGTTTTTATAAATATCTACCTATGTATATCAAAGTTTAGAAAATTAGTCAATCTAATGACCCCGAATTAGATAGCGTTTATCCACAATGATATATCTTGTGGGTACGATTTTGTTGTAGAAACTACGGGATAATAATGCGGTATTTGCAATATCTAAAATACCGCCCTTGAAAGGACGGTATTTTATAAATTTGGGTCATTACTGAATTAATTAAGCAAGCTCGACAGATGCGCCAGCTTCTTCTAGAAGCTTTTTGGCAGCTTCGGCTTCGTCTTTGCTAACCTTTTCCTTTACAGGAGCAGGAGCGCCGTCAACGATAGCTTTTGCTTCGCCAAGACCTAGGCCAGTGATTTCTTTTACAGCTTTGATAACTGCAACCTTAGATGCACCAGCGTCGGTTAGTTTGACTGTAAATTCAGTCTTTTCGTCAGCAGCAGCTGCGCCAGCGTCACCGCCAGCTGGGGCTGCTACGGCAACAGCTGCGGCAGCAGCTGGCTCAATGCCGTATTCATCTTTAAGTACGTTCTTTAGTTCGTTTACTTCTAGAACGGTAAGTTTTGTTAGCTCTTCAGCTAGTTTCTTTACGTCTGCCATAATATGGAACCTTTCTTATATTGAAATTGTAGTGCGGAGGGCTGACCCTCCTGTATATTTATTACGCGGTCGCTTTGTCTCGTACACCGTCAAGTAGTGCATGCAAATTGCCAGAAAGCGCGTTTGTGACGTCGCCAACTGGTGACAGCAAAGTATTGACAACCTGGCCAATAAGCTCGTTTTTGGTTGGTAGACCAGCCAGAGCTTTGACGCCAGCAGCGTCAATAACTTCACCTTCGGCACTAAATGCACCCGCAAATACTAGTGCAGGATGTGTTTTTGCGAATTCATCTAGCACCTTGGCTGGACTTACTTCATCCTCACTGCTAACTGCGTAGAGCAGCTGGCCTTCTAGGAGTGAAGTGTCGGTAGCTTTGTAGGTACTGTTAGCTTGCATCGCTACGCGAACTAGGCGGTTTTTGACAACCTTGATGACTACGCCAGCTTCGCGAGCTGATTTACGTAGGTCTTGGAGGTCACTAACGCTTAGGCCGTTGTATTTAGCAAATACGGTTAGCTTGCTTCGGATAGTAATTCAGAGACTTCTGCAACCAAATCGTTCTTTTTATCGCGAGAAATCGCCATGTAAAAACTCCTTTGGTTTAATTTTGACCCAAATTTTTAATGTTCAGAACATTACGTACTTTGGCGCGGTAACTAAAAAGAGTCTTTAGTTCTCGCATTACCAAAGACTCGGGTGTAAAACTATGGTGGTAGTATTCCCTCGGTAGCGGATTAAGTCCTAGGACGGCTACTGTCTACGGTAATGTCTAGATGAATTATAGCAAACTGAGCGTCAAAGTCAATATCTTTATACTTTTTATACTTTATTTTTTGAACTTTTATGGTAGAATAACATTATATAATAGATAGTGATTGTAGTCATCAGGAGGATTTTATGTCTGGATGTCCAATGGGTTTTGAGAAAAGTCACAGTTCTACGTCAAATTCAGAGTCAGAGTCACGGCCAGAGTCTAGGTCTGCTCACATGCACTTACAGGGTTTACCGCTAGGCCCTGATTCACTTCTTTGGAAATATTTCGATAATCGCATGGCATTTGTGGCTGCTACTGGTATCAAGCAGCTGATGATGCGTGAGATTGACAGCGGCGTTGATCAGCACTCTAAGTTTTTTAGCGAGATAGTCGAGCGTACGGTGCGCTCAATGCGCCAGATTAGCGATGCGGTGTTTGACAAGGATAATGGCGCCGAGGCTGGTCTAAAGATCCGTGATTTTCACCTAGATATTACCGGTAGAATGCCTGATGGCAAGCGTTATCATGCGCTGCACCCGCAACTCTGGGCAGACACGCATATTACATTTATGGACGGCATTTATATGGTTGCCGATAGGTTTGATGGTCACGAGTTGACTGACGACGAAAAAGAGATTTTATGGATGGAGGGCATAAGCTGGTATCAGCAATATGGAGTGACCGATAGTCGCCTGCCAGCTGATTATGCGGAATACAAGCAACGCTCCGACGAACTAGTCGACGAATATATGTATACCGGCACAGCGAAGCGTGCTTTGGCTTATTCGGTCAATGACACTATTCCACGTCCCAATGCCGTTCCTGCGCTTCTATGGAAAGCCTTGGAGCTGCCGATGAAACCTGTCGCTGGTATAGCCAACGCCGTAGTTGTTAGTGGCCTACCCGATGAAGTTCGTGAGCGCTACAAAAATGATATTCCGTATAACGCAGCCGATAAATTAGCTGTCTACGCACTCGAAAAGGCAACCCAAGCAATCGATTGGGACAAAGTCCCTGGTTATCTACGTTATCCTAAGTCCGTTTATGACAATATTCGTAAATCAGGCAAGTACCACAATCTAGATGACGAGCTTTTTGTTCGCAGTTATGATGCGGCTTCAACGGTCGGTGGTCGGCTATTTGGCGCGGCCAAGGCCCTACTGGGCAAATAGTCGATATTTGGGCTGAGTAGTGCTATGCTAGTAGCACATAATCGCTGGAGGTATGACTGTGAGCGAGAAATCATCGAAAAGTAATACTAAGAATATCGAAGTAGAGCCTATTAGAGAGGACTTGCTAGATTGGCTACGATCTAAGGATAAAGTCGAGTTTATCGTTGTGCCCCATAGCCATCTGGACCACACTTGGTACCGTGACCGTCAGGCGTCTGAAATGCGCGAGGCCGAAGTGATGGAGCGGGCGCTGATGGTCGATAAATTTACCTTAGAGCAGATGATTGTCGCCAAGGATTTTCTAGAAGGTGGCGGCAAGCGAGCCAAGGACAGGTTTGAAAAAATGATTACCGATGGAGACCTAGAGCTGATTGGTCAATATGCCCAGCCTGAGGTTTTTTTAAGTCCCGAGGAAAATACCTTTTGGATGACCGATATGGGGCGACGCAAGGCGCGTGAACTAGGTGGCGTACCCACCGAAGAAGCGCTATATATACCCGATTCTTTTGGTTTCCCCGAAACTATTCCTGATATCATGCATGCCCAGGGTCAGAAGACATTTCAATTCAAACGTGGTTTTGATGGCTTGGATGAATATGGGGCTGTTTTTTGGTGGGAGGGCCCCAGCGGCAATAAAGTCCTAGCAATGCCTTTGCAAGGCGGCTATGACAATATGGCTGGATTTACCAATCGCGATATTGATCACTCTAAATCGCCTGACGAGGTGCTGAATCAGCGTATCGAGCATGCTTCACTTGCGGTTCGTGGTCTCATAAATCGCTATGGCAAGCGGTTCAGAGACGTCGATATGCCACACATGATACTGATGGATGGCAGTGATTTTACCAAGCCGGATTTGGATATTCAGGCCGTTCTAGATGGTGTAACAGCTAAAATGCGCCGAGATTACAAAATCGGTGGCGCCACTGTACGACTAGGCTCACTTCGTGAATATTCCGAGCTAGTTCGCGCTAGTATAGATGAGGCAAAGCTCAAAACTTATAGAGGTGAGATGCGTGCTGGTCGCGAACATTTCGTACTACGTGGCATTGATTCATCGCGCATGTATCTCAAACAAGCCATGCATAGGGCTGGTACTCGGATTTATGACGCTGGTGTGGCCGCCTCGCTGGCACTACTAGCCCGTAAATACCCTCATGGTGGCCGCCCAGCCCTCAGTGAAAACGAGCATCAAACCCACCAGTTAGTGGATTCGTATTGGGAGGCTATTCGTTTATTGCAACCGGCTACTCAGCATGATGGTATATCTGGTTGCGGATCGTCTGATTCGTACGATATTCACGAATACGCGATGAGTTCTAGTTATTCTAGGGCCAATCAGGCTATGCGCAATGCCTTGGCCGCCCTGGCGGATCGCCACGATCCCTATGGGCCATATAAATATATCGAAAATACCCGCGGAGCATTCAATAGTTTGCCGTTTAGGCGCAGCTCACTAGTCGAGGTGCCCCTACAAGACTCACTAGAACACGCCACAGCACTCCGGGGATTTATGCAGTTGCATGATGGCACTGAGCAGGAAATCCCAGTTCAAATTACTACTAAACAAGACATACGATATGCCACGTATGTAGTAAAAGTCAGCGGGTTAAATTCAGTAAATGTACGCTTGGAGCCCTATGACGCACCGGCTCGCACCGAGAGTATCGATGATGGTCGATACAACTTCGAAAATGAAACTTATCGAGTAGATATTGCGTTTGACGGTAGTCTAAGTATCGAAAACAAGGCCACCGGTGCCAAGATGAGCGGTTTGGTATTTGAAGAGCAGGGCGACAGGGGTGACGAATACAATTTCAATCCTATTGATAGCGAAAAACCCAAAACTACGGGCGGCTCTATTGCTAATATTCATGTGATCGAGGATGGCCCGGTATTTACTGAAATCCAAATTGATACCGGTATAAACGTCCCAATTAGTCTAGACGGTGATGAGGCTGACGTTCGCGAAGTCGAACAACGCTCGCCCAACCTCATACACATGCCTATATCTACCAAAGTGCGGCTAGTCAAGGGTATCGACCGCATAGAATTTACAACTACGGTCAATAATGTCGCGCGCGATCACAGAGTCAGGGTTCTATTTAATACGCCCGAAGCTGCCAGTTCCGTTCTAGCTCGCGAGCCTTATACCTTGACGGAACGTAGTGCAGTACCTATTAGTGGCGGTAATGGCTGGCAGGAGCCTCTACCTATAGCTACTAGTCATGCCAACGGCCTAGTGACTGCCGGTGATTTGTTGCTGATGAGCCGAGGTTTGCCTGAATATGAGGCTACAACTGACGTAGATGGTAATATTAACGGACTAGCCTTAACTTTATTTAGAGGCGTCGGATATTTGAGCCGCGGAAATCTATCGACTCGTCCTGGTTGGGCTGGGCCTGGCCTTGCTACGCCAGATGCTCAAATGCAGGGCATCAACACTTATGAATATGCTGTGTCACTAGGAAAAAATTCATCCAAGAGCTCCATGATTCGCGAGGCTGATAGCTATAATCATCCAATCGAAGACGTTTTCCACGACACGCTAGCAGATGGCATATTAAATATAGATTCCTATACGGCAATTACGTCGCAGATTTACCCAGAAGCTGATGGCGAATCTGTCGGCGTACGTTTATATAATCCTAGTAGTAAACCTACAACTGTCTGGCTGACCGGTATTTATCAAAATGCCGAATGTGACGGCAAGCCGTTACCGGTCGAGGAAGATGGTAGTCACTATCTAAGTCTAAAACCAGGTATTTCAACGATAAGGATTAGTTAATGCGCGGCGAAGTACCTTATGAGGCGATAGAATATGGCGGTGGCGACGGCAGTGAAATCGTGGCGTTAGTGGCTGGTTTTGGGAGTAAACCTGGCGAGCTAGACAATGCTGGGCGCTCTCTGGCGCGAAGTGGTCGCGACGCCGTGGTATATACGTATCATCCGCGGATTTTACTAGCCGGTGAAGCGGATCTATTACCTGAGTTTATTGATGATGTTAATGATGATTTTAGTGAGCGGGCCAAAGATTACGACAAAAGGAGATTTTGTGGAGCGTCTCTAGGTGGAGCGATAGCCGCTAATATGCAGAAAAGATATTATCATCCTGAGCGTGGACTATACGGTGCGACTGGTGGCTGTGCGGCTGAAATCGTCATGCATAATCGCTGGTTCGGGGCTATCTGTCTCGCGGTTCATGGCACCAATGTATCGCAGGCTTTTCGTAAAAACGGCTACACGACGCGTGATTTGCAGGAGATATGGCAGGATACCCAGGAATTACCTCCTGGCGATCTGACCCTGGCACTAGGTCGCCTAGATTTAATCATGAGCTACCATGACATCACTTCACGTATAGGTAACCTTGACGATGCAAGGCGTAGTCAGATAGACGTCGTCACGCGTCCTATATCGGGGCATACGGGTACGATTAAATGGTTCGATCAGCATATAGTAGATATGATAGAAGCGAGAGGAAATAACAATGAGTAGACCAGAATTTATAGATGAGTCCCGGCAATTAACTGGCGAGGAGCTAGTGGTGCGCGAGACATGGATGATGACTGACGCCAACTGGCGCGAAGATCACTCCGTGCCATCAGCCGGCGAACATTATAGGTATATGTGGAAGTGGGATTCAGCCAAAGCTATCACTATCAATGCCAGGCGTGGTGACTACGAACGTGCCGCCACCGAATTACGCACGTTATTAAGTAGCGTTGACGCTCGGCATGGTTTTACTCCAAACAAGGTTTTTACTACCGAACCGACCAAGACTTGGCGTGATTACCCTGAGGCTTGGTATTTTACGCGTGCTGACGTAGGGTCGAGTTATTCGCAGCCACCGCTCGAAGCCTGGTCGGCCATGGAGACTTTTCGCGCTTACGAGCGTGCTGGTCACCGCGAAGATCGCCAAGCGTTCCCAGCCGCAGTTCATCCGCCAGTGGGCCTCGACGGGGCGCCTCAACGCCCAGGTCG
>CAZJFK010000035.1:0-3989 GCA_964545515.1 uncultured Candidatus Saccharibacteria bacterium
GCACCTACCGCCAGAGCAGCGCCAGTGGTATATGAGCGGGGAGGGTTTGCATAGTATGCACAATTATATTAAAATATAGTTCATGAACACAAAAACAAAACAAAAGTTCGCTCTTTACATACCACTCGTAGTATTGGCGCTTTTGGGGATCCCGCGAGTCATTTTGCATGATTTGCAGCTCGTGTCCCTTGACAGTCTGCTTTACCGAGTACTGGCCATCGGTTCGCTGCTCGTCTGGCTTGTCTATGCGCTATGCACCAAGTCAGACCGACCGTTTCGGCATCTGCTCACTTTTGGTGTAATCTTCGGGCTCATGCTCGCTGTTACACATCAGATTACATGGGTCGAGGCATGGGGTGACAGTCCGCCGCAACTCGGTGGCAATCTGGCAGGCGTGCTTCACCCGGTGCTCGAAGGACTCGTCGTACGAGTAGGCGCGTTTATGAGTAGTTTGTTCACCGGTGTGGCCATTGGTGCCGTCCTTGGTGGTATTGCCTGGCTTCGCGCATGGCTTACAAACCAACGGCGCATCCGCTCTTAGTAGCAACTCCGCGACCTCAATAGTCGCGGAGTTTTTAAATTCCTTGATATTGTAAAAATATAGATATTATATTATAATATGCAAATGCTCAAACCGAGCTGTTCGCCACAACTAGGAGTATGATGATGGAACTCAGAGAAGTTCGCGTGACGAATCTGTACGTCTCGTGCAGCTTCCCGATGCGAACAACAAATGCAATGGCGCTATCGGATTGCTGCCGCAAGTATGCACACACTGCTGTGGAGCATCCAAGTGGTAATATGTACTACCGCTGCGATGAGCATCGCGGCATGATCGATGCCAACACTACCGGTCCAGTGCATGAGACTATCCTGACCGAAATCAGCACCGATAACCGCATCATCACAATCTAGTGAGCAAAGCCCCTGTATACAGGGGCTTATTTAATTAAAATTAGTCTAACTTGATAGCTATTTCTACATTATCAGCATTGGCGGCTAAATCAGATGGATTAGCTTTTTCTAGCACTAAGGTATAATCACCAGCTGGAACACTAACTGTCGTGAGAGTCGCAGTAAAATCAACAAGCTTATCTGTCTGCCAGTCACCAGATAAGGTAGCAACTCCAGACGCAACAATCTTGTCTTTGCTATCATGTAGTTTTAGATTAAATTGACCCTCATTAGACCAGCTACCAGGAACCTTGCCAGTAACCGTGAGTGTCCTAGGGCTAGACGAATCGGTGCTAGCAAGAGCGGGTATAGCCACAGCCACAACTACATCTAAACCTTTTTTTGACTTATAGTTAGTAGCACCAGAAACTGCGTCTTCATCATTGTTGTTTGTCTGCGCATTGTTGTTTGACTTACCAAGGCCAGCTCGTAAAGTATCGAGTTGTTTGGTCAATGATTTAACATCATCTTGGGACTGCTGCATAAGTACATACGTATATGCAACGCCAACCGCAAGCACAGCGGCTACCAACCCAAGCAATAGCGCGCTAACACGCCATGGATTATGTTTTTTGTTATTGGAAACTGTGGATGATTGATTTTCGTTATTCACTATATTTTCCTCCTATACAAACAGTATAACACTTATGCTGCACTCGATTAATTTCTAGGGGTATGAAGGTACTTAAAATTACCATACATTAGTGTATATTGCTCTTCAAGCATAAAAATGTTATAATAATCACCGATTCTTTCGATGGTCGAAAGAATGTATACAAAGGAGGAACCATCATGGAGTGGTTGATGTTGCCCCTGTTTTTTGTGAGTGTGGGCTTTTTTGTCTGGATTGCAGATGGTGGTCCGCAGAGCATCACTCGCCAACTCAGATATCGAGCCGAAGCAAATGCTCGTGCCGAAGAGTCCAAGCTGGAGCGCATCCGACTCGAACGCAACAACAACTAAAACCTCTCGCTAACACCCGCCTAAATAGACTAATGTCTATACCCTAGGCGGGTTTTCAATTTGTCCATGCTATACTGTGACTATGTTTGAGAGAAAAAAGAAATATCAGGATCCTTTTGACGAAGGTGGTTCGCTATACGAACTACGCGACCAATACGACGAGGGCGAAAAGCGTCTAATTCGTCGCATCGCCAGATATGGTACGCGGGGTATAATAAAATTTCCTAGCCCCGAAGGTGCACCGGTGTCACTAGAAACGGCACGCAAATTAGCGCCAGCCAGGGCCAATCGAGTCGGCCGCTACTAAACCACGCCAGCAGCCACTAACGCATTATAATGATCGGGGTTTTCGACCTGCAAATAGGCCAGGACTTTGCCCAATATGACGGCGTCGGTCGTAAGATAGAGGCTCCTAGCTAGCTCAATGATACGCGCCTCAGCAACACCAGCATCGGATTCAGACTCGACAAGTAACTCAATTTCAGCGACATTGTACGTAAACTCAGAGTCAGCGAAAGACACGGCGTCGATATCAATATGAAATCCTTGTTTTTCATAACTAGTGCGATCAGAGTAGCAAGTGATGAATTTGTGTATGCCGGCACTAGCAAGTGCTGATTCAAAATCATCGGAATCCGACAAATCCAACTCAGCCACAATATCAGCTGTCTCGGTAAGCTCATGGTATTGGTTGGTGGCAGTAGAAGTACGATGCCCTAGGGGAGCCTTGAGTTCAAACACACCATCACGCAAACGTAGCCAATAATCACGGCTAGTCAGACTATAATCGTCTGTATCGTAATACGAATCTTCAATGATTTTGCTATCTAATTTGGTAGCATCTGCCAGCAATGACTCGCGCTGCGTATCTGTCAATAAAAACTTCTTCTCAATCTCAATCATTAGTCTATAGTATCATGGACGGCGTGAGCTAAATCGACCAGAATCTAATCGTGATATTCTAATATATCGCCCGGCTGACAATCCAGTGCTTCGCATATGGCAGAGAGAGTTGATAAGCGAATAGCCCGAGCCTTACCGTTTTTGAGAATAGATAGATTCGCTAACGTAATGCCAACTCGTTCAGACAGCTCCGTGACACTCATCTTGCGTTTGGCTAACATTACATCGATATTAATTACTACTGCCATAGCTATACCGTCATGTCATTTTCTTTTTTGATATTATTCGCCTCAGCAAGTAGTCGTGCTATGAGTTCCATAGCGGCGGCAATAATCAGTGACATACCGCAAAAGAAGAGACATATGAGCCCCAATCCAGGTGCATCATCGTGCTGAGCCCATATGATAAAAAACGGAAAACTCACAGCATATACACCACTAATCAGAGCTGCAGATACAGCTATAGCACGTAAATCAGTGACGTTAGGCTTAGCAAAAACTCGGCCACGATCGATACGGTTTAGCACACGCCATCCCCTATATATACCGACATAGAATGGTATAGCTGACAGCCACATACAAGCGATGACCACGCGAATCGCCGCACCAGCATCAGGGTACTCTATATAAGCATCGTGCCATATAAGTGGCAATAGTAATACACATAGAGCCAAGACGCCGAGACCTATGACTGATACGGCCAGCCGCAAAAATATTGTTGATACGAGATTTAAGTTTGAAAGCTTTTTCATACACTCAGAATAGCACGGTATTTATCGTTTGTCGATAAATATTATATGAAAAACAATAAATATGATCGTCTGCAATCAAATTTAAAAGCCCCGATTGGGGCTTTGGTTAGGCTAGCTGGACTCTGGTGTCCAGGATAGCGTCGATGACGTTATGTTTCAGGGCCTGCTTGGGCGTGAGATAGATGCGATCACCGACAAATTTCATGTAGTCTTTGTAGCTCATGCCGATGCGCGCAGCAGCCAGTTTGTATAGCTGCTTTTCGAGCCGCTGAGCATCCTTGATCGCAGCAATCGATTCCTCGACACGATTCATGCCAGCGCCCGCTGTCATGGGGTGAAGCATTACTACGGCCAGGGGCAACGCATAGCGCACGACACCAGCCTGCAAAAGCGACGCGCCCATCGACTGCGCTTGACC
>CAZJFK010000035.1:3999-6342 GCA_964545515.1 uncultured Candidatus Saccharibacteria bacterium
TTGACCTGCGGCAACGGTATCAATCGGAATCTTGGACTGCCGGATGACATCATACAGGGCAAACCCGTCGCGTACACTACCGCCAGTCGTCGACAGATACAAGTGAATCCGATCAGCTTTGCCGTCGTCGTTGACATCAAAAATCTTGCCAATCACGATACCGACCGATTTACTATCGACCGGGCCCGACAAAATCAAGCGTTTGATGACGGCCTCCCGGGTGGGAGTATTCATATCAAGTGGCATATTCATCACATCCTCTCCAAGGTACTAGCTGACAAAAATCAGTTTTACATATCATAGCATTACGTATCAATTTGTCAAATTAAAAGTACCCTACGCGGAGTAGGGTACTGGTGTGATTAGACGTGACTTAGTCGCCAGAGTCATCGACATCTTGGTCGTCATCATCTCGACAACAAGGCTTGTCACAAGGCTTGTCACAAGGCTTGTCACAAGGCTTGTTGCGCTCCTTAGTAAGATATAGGCAGATGTCATTGATATAAAGAGGTGAATCCATCTCATGAGTGGTTACTAGCCAATAAAGGGCCGTGATTACCTGATAGTGTTCGTAGCACGCAGACCACTCCAACCAAGTATCATTCGGCCCAGTCCGACTACCTCCGCCATGCGTAGCTCGACCAATCGGTCGACGTGGGTGACGATGATATCGATCCCAGGTATCGAGATGGACGCATATCTGACAAAGTGGCCGATCGGCATCAGGATCTAGCTCCTGAACTGGCTCAGAACGGCCGAAAAGACGGCCAAAAAACGACATGACTACTCCGATCTAATCGTAGGTACTCCCAGAAGGGGATGAACCTATTGTAATGTGAGTAAATTGATATTTCAATCAAAAGTAGTGGAGTGGTTGAATTTATTGAATAAATATGACAAAATACGTGTAATTCTATAAGAGGTACCTTGATAATAAATACACGAGATGGGGTGTGGCCGCATGTATTTGCGTGCCGCTACGTCTCATCTTGTGTTAAAAGCATACGCAAGCAGGGTTCGCCCTGAGGATTCGCCTATGAGAAATCTAGTTAGGAGATATCATGTCCGATACCTTCTCGCTGGAACTACCCGAAGATGTGGGCACTGTTCGTGATTGGGCTCACGACTTTGCCCGCAACGTGGTGCGTCCGGCGGCTCACGAGTGGGATGAGCGCGAGGAAACCCCTTGGCCAATCATCCAAGAAGCGGCGAAAGCTGGTCTGTACACGATGGAGTTCTTTGGACTGCAAGGTATGGAGCCAAGCGGCCTAGGGCTGATTGTCCCATTCGAAGAAATGTTCTGGGGCGACGCTGGTATTGCTCTGTCGATTTTCGGCACGGGACTGGCGGCGGCATCACTGCTAGCCAACGGTACCGGTGAACAAATCGGCGAGTTCGTACCGCAGATGTTTGGCACTCCCGAAGATCCCAAGGTTGCGGCATTTTGTTCGTCTGAGCCAAATGCCGGTTCGGATGTGGGCGCAGTCAAGACACGCGCTCGCTACGACGAAGCCACCAAAGAATGGGTGCTAAACGGAACCAAGACGTGGGCAACCAACGGCGGTATCGCCAATGTCCATATCGTCGTGGCCTCGGTACACCCTGAATTGGGTACTCGTGGCCAAGCGTCGTTCATCATCCCGCCTGGAACCAAGGGTCTAAGTCAGGGTCAGAAATTCAAGAAGCACGGTATCCGCGCTTCGCACACCGCCGAGGTCGTACTCGACGACGTACGAATTCCCGAACGCCTGATCGCCGGCGGCAAAGAGCAGTTTGACGCCCGTATCGCTAAGGTGAAAGCCGGTCAGCACGCATCAGGGCAAGCCGCTATGGCAACCTTTGAGCGTACCCGACCGATGGTGGGCGCCATGGCAGTTGGTGTCGGACGAGCCGCCTATGAATACGCACTGGAATACGCTGGTCAACGCGAGCAATTCGGTCGCAAGATTGGTGATTTCCAAGGTGTCGCATTCAAACTGGCGGACATGAAGACTCGTCTGGATGCCGCACGGCTGCTGGTTTACCGGGCTGGATGGATGGCTCGCAACAACAAGCCGTTTGCACACGCCGAAGGTTCGATGGCCAAACTGTTTGCTAGCGAGATGGCAGTCTATGTCACCGATGAGGCTATCCAAATCCTCGGTGGCAACGGCTATACCCGCGAATACCCAGTGGAGCGTATGCACCGCGATGCCAAGATCTTCACGATCTTTGAAGGCACCAGCGAGATCCAACGTCTAGTGATTGCACGTACTCTCACCGGGCTACCGATTCGCTGAGCGTAAAATACGCCGGTACAACCTAAACCCCGCACTGAGTTTGCGGGGTTTTAAAATTATCTAC
>CAZJFK010000036.1:0-6273 GCA_964545515.1 uncultured Candidatus Saccharibacteria bacterium
ATTCGAGCCATGCTTAACCCTGCCTTTGCTTATTCTTAGGTTTTTTCTTGTTGATCACATAGAGACGTCCTTTGCGACGCACCAATTGATCATCTGGACTGATTTTTTTGACACTAGCACGAACTTTCATAGTGCAACAAAAACTCCTAATTAATTTAATATTGCGACTTACCGCGAACTAAAATGATCGAGGTTCATCTTTGAGGCGGAAGCAGATTCTACCCTTTGTGAGATCATAGGGGGTTAACTCTACTTCTACCCTGTCCCCTGGCACGAGACGGATATAATGCTTGCGCATTTTACCTGAAATGTGACAGAGCACTGTATGGCCATTTTCAAGTTCGACACGAAACTGCGTGTTTGGTAAAGCCTCGACGACCTTACCTTGTAGTTTGATGACTTCCTTTTGACTCGCCATAGTTAACAATAGTCCATTATACACAATATCTGACCGTAAGTAAAGAGTTTCAAATGAGATAGTCCGCGTATTTACCGCGACCTTTATAATAGTTCTATTTTAGCTAAACAATCTAGACTCGTCAAGATTTAGAAATTAAAACACCCCGCCAATAGTTCACGAGGTGTATATAGACGATCTAATCATCGAAAACTGGAATAGAGACCACATAAAGCTTGTCACCGGCATAGGTGTGCGCAACATCAATTTGAGTCTCTGGAATAGTACCGGCATTCACAAAGGGCTCCAACTGCGCTGATAACCATTGCACAGCATCGTAGTCACTTCTTGATCTACTCAACTTGCCATAAATCCAAAGGTAATTGGGGTCACTATGCCCCCTAATCTCGACGCAAGCACGAGAGTTGGTTCCAGAAGTATAGCCATCGAGTAAATTTTTACAAATAGAATCAACCATACTAAGCAGATTCGTCACCACCGACAAAACTTCCACCTGAAGACGCATCTCCTTGACGATAACCAAGAAGCCACCAGATTTACTCCGCGCCTCATTCCTGATTTCACTCAACCGAGGTGCTTTTTCATGAATCTGTTTACAGGCTAATTCACGCTTATGCGCACTACCAGACATTGGGCTAGTCAAGGAATCTGATGACTCATTCTTCTTTACCGCCAAAACATCGGCGTCTTTGTGTGCCTGTCGGACGATCTCGACAACCTCTTCATAATTCATTTCTATTCCTCTCAATGTACACTGATCACACAGAGATTACAGGGTGATATTTACAGATAAACTATTCATATCAGATGTCGTGCTAAACTAAAAGTTTAAGCATTACTATCACGCTCCCACTACGCTATCTATAGCATTTATGTACGTCATGAATAACCAGAGCATCATCCCTGTATGGGCAGTTTAGTTGCGCGTATCGGCGGCAGCCGTAATCAATATATAGTTGCTATACTACTTGTTTTTCTGTATCTATTTTCCAGATGTGCCAACTATGCCTGGCGAGCACACCAAAAGACCCGGACTAGTGATCATCAATATCTAGCGAAGCTGTTACCAAGACATATTTACTATACTGACCGTCCTTCGGCACCCAATTACCGGCCGCCAGTACTACCCCAAGAGATTCAGCGTCATCAGTCGCTTCTGGATTAATCAATTTACCAAGTCCACTTTTGTAAAAGTCTTTAACCCCGACAACCTGAACATCTGTCACTTTGTAATTATAGACTTTGTTATCAACTCGCGTTACGGCGATCGGATCGCCTATTTGTATGTCACCAAATTTTGCCAAACTCGGGCCAGTTGTTGGAGCGTTGACGGGATTTATAGCTAGTACCGTCCGCCCAAAGCCCTGACCAGGAAATCCGGTCATGTCTAGCCAACCAGCATTCCCCTTAAACATCGACAAATCGACAGTATTACTTGAAGTCAGATCAAATTTATAGACCTCAACACTTTGAGAGCTAATTGTTGGAGCATTCAAATACTTAGGCTCGGTATTGCCCGTTGTTTCGGTTAGTTTAGATGCATTATCACTATGAGTCGATTTCGTTGGTATAGTGTTACTAACTAGGCTGCCGGCAATCGGAGGTTTGACACCCGTGTAATACCAGCGATACCAGTAATACCCGGCGGCAGCGACCAAAATAATCACAAGTATAGTTACAAATATGACTGCGAATTTTAGTTTTGTATGAGACTTCGTAGCAATATTTAGACCAGCCACCTCGTAATTCTCCTATTCATAATTAGACAGGCATATGCACGCACGTACGCCTACAATTAGTGAATTACTCATAGTCATCGTAGGTTACCATCAATGCACGCGAGTTTACCTGGCGTAAGCTTTCAAGTGCCACAGCTACCACAATTAGTATACCCGTACCACCAATCGCAATGTTATCTATCCCAGTCACCCCGGCTTTGGCGAAGAGATATTCCGCTATAAATGGCATAACAGAGACAACTCCCAGTACTAGTGACCCGAAAAGCAATAATCGATTCATAGTACGAGTCAAATACTTTTCAGTTTGTACACCGGGCCTAACACCTTCGATGAAACCACCTTGCTTTTGCAGATTTTCAGATATCTCGTTGGTATTAAATATAATGCCGGTATAGAAATATGTAAACGCCACTACTAGCAAAAAGAAGGTCAGTGGATAAATCAAAGCACCCCATTGCTCGGTAGCATACTGACTAGGCTGCGGCGCCTGGAACCACGTGATTAGATTATTTGATAAAGTTGCGTATTGGGCACTACCAGTAGCTTTTAATACCTGCCCCACAAATGCCGGTAAGCTCAGGAATGCCACCGCAAAGATAACTGGAATCACGTTGGCAGCAATCAGCCTAACCGGTAGAATACTTTTGACCCCACCATAACTACTGTTACCTTGGACGCGCTTGGCGTAATTAATAGTAATCACACGCTGAGCTTCGTTAATTTTGACCAGAATATAAAGCACGATAAGCGACACAACAGCTATAATCACCGACACCCAGAAAGCTGTGGGATTGACTGGTATATGGAACCAACCGAATACGCTTAGAGAACCAGATGACGTGTCAAATAATGAAGTACTTAGCGTAGCAAAAGTATTTGGCAACTGACTAATGATACCAGCGAAAATAAGCAAGGATATACCGTTACCCACACCCTGCTCGGTAACTAACTCACCAAGCCACATCAAGACCATCGCACCAGTAGTCATGGCTGCCACAGCGACAACCCATTCCAGAGTAGACGCGTTATCAAGCACGGTAGTATTACCCGCAAGTACGGTTTGACGCAAGATGTAAATGAAAGCGATTGATTGGACGATAGCTAGGGGTAAAGCGATAATACGTGTCCACTGGTTGATCTTGCGGCGGCCAGATTCACCGTCTTTGTGTAGTTCCTCAAGCTTAGGAATAGCCTTGGTCAATAGCTGGCTAATAATACTAGCCGTAATGAATGGGCTAAGCCCCACTAGCACAATCGAAAAACTAGCCAGTGCACCACCGCTTAGTAGGTTCAGAAATCCACCAAAATCGCTGGAACTAACCACTGAATCAATAACTTGTTTTAGTTTGGTTGGCTCAGCAAGCGGCACAGGTATATGAGCCAAAAAGCGATAAACAATAACTATCGCAAGCACACCGCCAAGCCTCTTCTGCATGTCGCGGTTTTTTAGTGATTTAAAGATTATCTTCCAGTTCATTTTCTGTAATACCCCTATTCTCGGCAGTTCTCTCAATTAATCTTTTACCATTATAACAAATTATCCAGTGCCATTACATACTAAAAAACTCCCAACTGGGAGCTTTTTAGTGAAGTAGACTATTTGTCTGATGCTTCGGCTTCTTTGGCTGATTTTTTGAGAGGAGTTGGAGTCTTCTCAAAAGTACCGCCAGCCTTGATGATGGCTTCTTGGACAGATTTGCTTGCAAACTGAACACGAAGGTCAAATTTGGCTTTTAGCTCACCGCGCAAGATGACCTTGACGGTGTGAAAAGGCGTTGCAATAAAACCTTGCTCAAATAGGCCGATATTATCGACAGTCTTGCCTTTGTAGGTATTGAGAGCGTCTAGATAAACCACCTGAGCTGGAGTTCGCAAACTCTTGAACCCACGGTGCTTAGGTACAGCCGTAACTAGACTACGCTGGCCACCCTGAAATACTGCCGAAAGCTTTTTACCAGTACGAGAGCCTTGACCCTTGGTACCACGCCCAGCAGTTTTACCACCTCCAGCGGCGATACCGCGACCAACACGCTTGCGGCCTTTGTTGGCGCTGACGTTAAGTTCGTTGTATTTCATTATTTAGCCTCCTCTTTGTCTGCTTTTTTATCGGCAGATTTCTTAGGCTTTTCAGCGTTTAGCCATTGATCCCTAGGAACTAACTGGCTAAGACCTTCAATAACCGCATAAGCGATGTTCACCTTGTTGGTAGAACCGAGGCTCTTAGAAAGCATGTTGCGGATACCCGTTACGCCAATCACTTGGCGAACAACACCTCCGGCAATGATACCGGTACCAGGTGCGGCTGGTTTTAGTAGCACACGAGCGCCAGATACTTTGACTTCAACATCATGTGGAATTGTCTCGTTAGCAATAGGTACAGTGATTAGATGCTTTTTAGCAACATCAGTAGCCTTGGCGACGGCAGTCTGAACATCCTGACCTTTTGACACGCCGACACCAACTTTGCCCTTGCGATTTCCGACAACTACAAGTGCCTTGAAACGGAAGCGTCGGCCACCTTTTACGACACGTGCAACACGGTCAATATTGATGACTACTTCTTCAAATTCCTTTGGCTCCTGAGGAGCCGCGTTCCGACGGTCATCGCGTCGGCCGCCACGCTGTTGACCGCGACCACCGCGGTTATCTTGACGTGGGGTAGTCTGTGCAGTAGTTTCCTCTGCCATACTAAATCTCCAATCCTTCTTTACGAGCTGCGTCTGCTAGGGCACTTAGGCGACCAGCGTACTGACGACCATTACGGTCAAATACAGCCTTGGTAATTTTAATCTTCTTAGCTTTTTTTGCTATATCGCTACCAATAAAAGCAGCTTGTTCAGTTAGCGCGCCTGTCTGCTTGCTACCAACGGTAGTACTAGCAGCTAGTGTCTTGCCAGCTGCATCATCAACTAGCTGTACACTAACGTGCTTGTTGCTGATAGTAACAGTTAGGCGAGGTCGTTCAGCTGTACCATTTACCTTAGCGCGCACACGGGATTTGCGTAGGTTTTTGTTCAGTAGTTTCTTTACAAGATTACTCATGATTATTTACCTGTCTTTCCCGCTTTGCGCAAAATTTGCTCATCAGCGTATTTAATACCCTTGCCCTTGTATGGCTCAGGTTTTTTAAGTGAACGTATCTCAGCTGCAACCTGACCAACCTGTTGCTTGTCGATACCACTAACGACAATAGTCATCTTGTCGTTAGTAACAGTAACGCCGGCTGGGGCTTTATATTTAACCGGGTGGCTAAAACCAAGTGCCATGTCTAGCTCGTTATTGCTACTGCTTACGCGAAATCCGACGCCGTTAACTTCTAGTTTTTTCTCAAAACCTTTGGTTACGCCCTCGACTGCGTTATTTAATAGTGCGCGCTGCAGACCGTGCTGGGCCTTCGCAATGCGTTCGTCATCCTTGCGGGTGACAGTTGCAACTCCATCTTGGACAGCAACAGTTACATCGCTCAGATGAGGCACAGTCAAGGTTCCCTTGGAACCAACAACGGTGATTTCATCTGAATCGACCGTGATTGTCACGCCTGATGGGATCTGAATTGGTAGTTTTCCGATTCGACTCATGATTTATCCTTTCTATTAATAAATACTCAGTAGTAGTTCGCCACCAAGTTTTTGCTTGACTGCCTCGGCACCAGTTAGAACACCCTTAGAGGTGCTAACTAGCACAAGACCGCGACCACTTTTAACTTTTGGAATTTCGGCTGATTTGACGTAAAGACGGCGACCAGGACGGCTCAGGCGTTTCATCTCACTAATCGCGCTGTTTTCACCAGATTTGTTAATCGTGATAACTAGTGTGTCACGAGGTTTTCCTGCCTCCACCTTGACGTCTGCTAGGTATTTGTTTGCTTTTAGCTGCTCGGCGACAACCTTTTTGAGCTTGCTCGAAGGCATGCGTACTTCGGTTTTGCCGACAGCTGCTGCGTTGCGGATCCGGGTCAGGAGATCGGCAATTGGGTCAGTAGATTGTAAACTCATATTCTTTCTCCTTTCCTTTACCAGCTACTCTTTGTTACGCCGGGAATATTACCTTTTGATGCTTGTTCGCGGAAATTGATACGGCTTAGGCCGAATTTACGCATATAACCACGTGGTCGAC
>CAZJFK010000037.1:0-4519 GCA_964545515.1 uncultured Candidatus Saccharibacteria bacterium
TCAAAACACAATATTAATTAGAGCGACGAACAGTAGGTAGGGGTAGGTCAACCTTGCGGTCGGCCGTAGGATATTTGCCGGTCACGCAGGCCGTACAAATTCCGCCAAGCTTAGCAGCCGCGCTCGCACGCCAGGGTGGCGTGGTATCAATTGCCTGACGCAACTCATCGTCCGTAATAAAACGCAAGGTGTCGACATTGAAATATTTACGCATGCCCTCCATATCCTTGCGACGAGCCAGTAATTCCGACGGATTACCGGTATCTATGCCATATATACAAGGATTGGCGTGCGGCGGAAATCCAATACGCAAGTGCACACTCCGCGCACCGGCGTCACGCAGCTTTTTGACATACACGCGACCAGTAGTACCGCGCACAACCGAATCATCAACCACTACTACGTCTTTGTCCTTGACCATAGCCGGAGTGACGTGCAATTTCAGATTAGCAGTCGCTGCGCGCAGTGCTTGATTTTCGAGTATAAATGTCCGGCCAGCATAGGGATTTTTGGTAACAGCTCGTAGATAAGGTATGCCGCTCGCCTGGGAATACCCAAGCGCCGTGTCGCTACCAGAATCGGGTATACCAATCACTACATCAGCCGTAAATTCCGGCTCTTCCGCACTTGCCAGCAAGCGACCGATATTCATACGAACCTCCTGCACACTACGGTCATGAATAGTGGTATCAGGCCTAGCAAAATACGCAAATTCCATAGCACACATTGCCGGCTCCGGGGCATCATAGATATTATCGACTCGCACTTCACTACCATCAAGCGGTACCGTGACGAGTGTTCCGGGCGCAACTTCCTCGGCATTCCAGGCTTCGACCCCACGAATAGGATATAGAGCGCTATCTTCGGATACAAAATAATGATATTTATTAGTCTGCAATTGAAAAAGCGGCCGAAATCCCCACGGATCACGCGCCGCATAAAGTGCCTTGCCGTCGCTCGCAACCAGGCTATAACCGCCATTCAAGCTACGGAGGACCGTAAGCAAGCTAGTCGGAAAATCTTCACCAAGCTCAGTCATGCGCTTATCGATAATTTCTACCATGTATTCCGTATCAGTCAGCCCGCGTCTGTTTTCGAGCTCCTTCACGTGACCATTTAGAGCCACCATAAAAAGCGAATCTTTACCGCCAAGCGGATGGACTTTTTCGGCCGCATCGCCGCTTTTTTTGCCCGTGCCATAGCGAGTATGAGCCATGGCGATTTGGCCGCTAGGAAAACCGCTCAGGTGACGGCCGCCCGCAAAGACATCGGTAATCAAACCTTTGTTTTTGCTAGTAATAAACTGCCGACGCTCAGTATCGTAGACCGAAATCCCAGCGCCATCTTCGCCCCTATGTTGCAAGCCCAAGATTCCTTGATAAGCCTGCGTACCAAGCGGTATGTCACGCTCATCATCGGCTTGGCCATCAACGCGTATAGCAGCAAACACTCCACATTCTTCGCGCGGAATATCCTCTACCTCAGGGTAGTTTATGTGTTCGATAGACATTTATCCTTATATTAGCACAAGGATTATTGAATAGGGTACCGCCCCGAATAAATTACAATGAGGCCAATTTCATACTGCCATAAATTACTGTAATATGTTTATAGCATGACAAACATAAACTACGAACCACTAACTAGCAAAATCACCAAAGCCGACATCGATGCATTAAAGGCATCGAAATCATATATAGCGAATTCAAACTGGACAGGGATAGCCATCATAGTGGCCGTTGTGACAATTTTGTCATTTTCCGCAATTATAACTTACTTGTCTGCCAGTGATTACAGCCATGCTCTTATCGCGAGTGGGGCCATATTATTTTTTCTACTAATTGTTGGTGTAGTTTGGCGGATAAGTTCTATAACAATTATCAAACGGTACGCGAAGCTATATAAATTCGCCATCGCAAATGGCGCCAGCTTCGAAAATAATTCACGCCCACCGCAAACTGGCATTTTGTTCACAGCCGGCAATGGCGACAATAAAATCCGCAGTCAGATAGGGCCAATTAATGGAATCACAATTGGGTCAAACGTCTACACTACTGGATCGGGCAAAAACCGCCGTACCTACTACTGGGACTATGCGGTTGTTCAACTAACACGCAACATACCAAACATCATCCTAGATTCCAAAAAGAACAATTTCCTACGTGAATTTTCAGATATGCCATCCGTACCAAATCGCGACCAAAAAGTCAGTCTAGAAGGCGACTTTAATGATTATTTTGATATATATTCGCCAAATACCTACGATATAGACGTGCGCGTAATTTTGACGCCAGATGTAATGCAAGCCCTACAACAACTTGCGGCCGACTATAATGTAGAATTTATCGATAATAAAATAATATTATTTAAGCGTGGCAGTAGCATAAACGGTGCAGACATAGACAAGATCAAAGAGATATTAGACATGGCTAATACAATCGCCGCAGAAGTTAATCTACAATCCGAGCATTACAGCGACCCACGCATTGCGGGCAGCCGACAGTCGAATGTAGTCGCCGAGCAAGGCCGAAGACTCAAAACCAATACAAATGTAATCTGGCTAATAATATTCGCAGTCATCGTGATGGCTTTTCAAATAATCACAGCAGTGATGAACCAAATAAATCGTTACTAAAATTAAAAACCTCGCTAATTGCGAGGTTTTGCCGACCGTGCGGCCACGATGTAATCAATCCATGAGTAGATAGCGATTAGGGTCGTCAGACCAGCTGCAATATCAACCACCAGCACCGAAGCAACGGGTACGAGCATGATAGCGAGTAGTGCCACCTGAGCTACCATCTTCACGCGGCCACTCTGACGCGCCGAAACAATCACGCCACTAGCGTAATCGCCGCGCTTCAAAAGAGCCGTAACGTGAATTTCGCGAACCGCCATGACGGCTAACGCGACCCACAAGATTGGCGTATTAATCAAAATGACTAGTGCCATAAACAGCGGGAATACCAACACTTTGTCAGCTAGCGGGTCAAGTACCTTGCCCCAGGCCGTTTCCAGGTGATAATGCTTGGCAATATAGCCATCGATTTTGTCCGTCAGAGCCAGCAGGGCAAAAATACCAAGCGCCCACCACCAACACGGGTGGCTATCAGGATTTAGCACCACGAGTAATACCGGTACAGGTGCAAAAATCAGGCGCGCCAAACCCAAAAGATTTGGTATATTGTGCCAATCTTTGCGCATGCTAGCAAATATTAATTGCCACCCCACGTTCACTCCCTTCGATGTAGTAGGTCCAATCGATTACGATCCCAGTTATTATATACCCAAATTAGTCAATAAAATAGTGCTTATGTCAATATAAGCTACTGCTGCGATATCTGATTCAACCGCTCATGAACTATCTGTTGCATAGTATAGACATCCTCGGCACGAATCGATCTAGCCCCAAATTCTGCTTCTAGTTTGTCATTTTCAACTCGACGATTATACGACTGACGGGCAAAATCAATAATCTCATCCAGATCGACAGCTGGCACATGCGCCTCAGACGCATAGCGTATCTCTGCCAGGACCATATCTAGATCATATGAACGCACGCCTCCGCTGACAACACGCTGAAAATTATGCTGCTGCGATATCGGCAACTGCTCGGTCATATACTCAACCTTGTACTCATCAGGCGAATCAGACTCCAAACTGCCGCACTGACCATGAATATCGCCGTTTGGCATAATACCCAATATATAACCACGTCCACCGTCGGCTCCGTCAATCAAAGACAGGGCAAAAGCTTGCTCATCGCCCAATCCTACCTGAATAAACATCATCAAACGGTGATCCCCGCCGTCAGTTGTGTATTCAGACATACGAAAATCACCGCTACGCTCATTTAACCCTGGCATATCCCAGGTGGCCAGCATAGCCTCCTCGAAACTCGTAATGTCATTTAATTCAGGGTGTAGGTAGTGAAGTAGGTGATTTTGATGAAATTCCAACATACTTTTTGCCATAATACGAAATTCATAATCATCGTCCTCGGGAGATGCATCGTGATTTACTAGGTCTTCCCAGGTGACACTATGGAGATCATCGCGCTCGTGATCGGGGTCTTCGTCGGTCATGATAGTATCAGCTGCCTGCATGACATCAAATGCCATCTGGTATTCATAACGTCCAAAGAAATCGGGTGATGAGGAGATATCTTGTTCCATGGGCTATTTATAACATAAAGTACGCCCGAGGACAATCTAACGACAAATTAAAAACCCAGCTGGCTGCTGGGCTTTTAAAGGTACTGATTGGTTACTTGTAGCTACACGTCTGGACGGTGTTGCCGTAGACCCCAGTGATGGTTTGAGTATCACTGTGTGCTGCGACCGCCGCATCGTACTCGGCGGCAGCATTGGGGTTGTCCGGAAAACGCGTCTTCCAGTCCTCTTGGATGAGCTCCAGGCGACTACTGAACATGTCGTAGTTGTCCGGGGTCATCTGAGCGACGGAATTGGACGTCGGGCAGTAGATCTCGACGAACTTCTGTCCGACCGAAGCCGGGGTC
>CAZJFK010000037.1:4529-5390 GCA_964545515.1 uncultured Candidatus Saccharibacteria bacterium
GGGGTCGAAGACTCATCCACCTTCACCGCTGCTTGCAGCAAGAAGATGAACATGTTGGGATCGTCCGGGTTGCCGACAAAACCGCTGGGCGGCTTGGCTCCGGAATCATCGATGCCCTTCAACTGACCAGGATCCTGAGTGGGCTCCGAGGCACCAGACTGCGAAGGCGTCGAGCCATCCGGGTCGGCAATCGTACCCTGATTCACGCCGATCGGCAATTCCGACGGCACGCTCGGCACGCTACGCGTACTCGGCGCCGGCGCCTCGGTCATGGATCCACAGGCACTAACGCCCAGGACGACCGACGCACTGGCAGCAGCCATGATGGCTATGCGACCAATCTTGTTTGTAATGAACGACATTTTTACCCCTCAAAGGTATGGTAGGTGTATGTTACGTATATTATAACAAAATATAAGCATAATGTCAATAAATACTAGTGTCGCCGTGCTATAATATCCCCATAAAGCGAGATGGCCTCGCTCTTGCCCTTACTAGGAGGAACATTGATTTCTGACTACATCGACCAGTACCTAGAGGTCTGCGACCCAGGACGAAGCTACGAAATCATCGAGAGTTTCGTGATCAATAATCACGAAGTTGCCTGGATGAAAATCAGCAGTTTACTAGACCCAAATCCATACTCGTACTACGAGCTCATGTGCGAATGTGAGTTTGCCGAAGGCATAGGCTGGAAAGTTGATGAGGACGGAACTCGGTATAGTATTCATGGCAGCGATAGATGTCGCTACAAATACGCTATCTGCTACATGCGGCAGCGTGAACTACGCGACTACTACGATGAAGTGCTGCCCGATGCCAAGTTCTGGGGCTCAATCTGGTCGTCGCCCAAGATTGAGC
>CAZJFK010000038.1:0-5385 GCA_964545515.1 uncultured Candidatus Saccharibacteria bacterium
TGATGCTTGTTCGCGGAAATTGATACGGCTTAGGCCGAATTTACGCATATAACCGCGTGGTCGACCAGATAGGACATCACGGTTTTTATGACGAGTTGGGCTACTATTGCGTGGAAGCTTTTGTAGACCTTCTAGATCACCTAGCTCTTTAAGCTCGGCACGTTTTTCGGCGTATTTCGCGATCATCTTTTTGCGCTTTTCGTCACGCGCAATCATTGATTTCTTAGCCATTAGCGTCTGCCTCCTTCTTTTTCAAATGGTAGTCCAAACTTCTCCAATAGAGCTTTGCTGCGTTTAGCAGCTTCCGATGAGTCATCATCGGCATTCCTGATAACGAATGTTACCTGCAAACCGTGCACAACCTGAGTTTCCTCAAACGTCAATTCTGGAAAAATAGACTGCTCAATGATACCTAGATTGTAGTTACCACTCTTGTCAAATTTGACGCCGACGCCGTGGAAGTCACGAACGCGAGGCAAAGCAACATTCACTAGCCTATCTAGAAACTCGTACATACGAGCACCGCGAAGAGTCACAGACACACCGACAGGTGAACCCATACCGGCACGGATTTTGAACGTAGCGATAGATTTTTTGGCTAGGCGCTCAACTGGAGCCTGACCGGTAACTTTTGTCAAAGTGTTCTTGACAGCTGCTAGGTGAGCTTTGTTGTCTTTGTTTTTACCAGTTCCCACGCTTACCGTAATCTTTTCTAGCTTTGGAACTTGATGAACGTTAGCTAGGCCTAATTCGGCTTGAAGTTCCTTGACATATTTATCACTGTACAAGGCTTTCAAGCGAGGAGCTGGAGTAGTAGCTGATTTAACCATTACTTAATCTCCTTGTTTTTTAGCTGGCGAGCGACACGTACTTTCGCCCCAGTATCTGATTTACTATAACCAACACGACTAACTTTGTTAGACTTTTCGTCAACAACTAGTGCAACTTTGTGTAGAGGTACGGCAACATGAATGTCTTTATGGCCCCCAGTTGGATTCATCTGAGATGGCTTCAACTTACGGTGCTTTTCGCCAAAACCTTCAATCAAAACAGCATTTTTCTTAGGTAGAACGGCCTGTACTTTGCCAGTAGTTCCCTTTGAAGGGCCACTGATAATCTTGACGATGTCGTTTTTTACAATACGATTTGCCATATTATAGTACCTCCGGCGCAAGGCTGATAATCTTTGCATAACCTAGGTCACGAAGTTCACGGGGAACTGGACCAAAAACACGAGTTGCCTTGGGTGTTTTGTCGTCATTAATGATAACGGCTGCGTTGTCGTCAAATACGATTGTCGAGCCGTCCTTTCGGTGAATTTGATCACGAGTACGAACTACAACAGCGCGTACAACTGATTTTTTCTTGACCTGACCAGTCGGGCTAGCATCTTTGACGCTGGCGACAATGATATCACCGACGCGTGCGTAACGACGCTTAGTACCACCAAGCACGCGAATACATAGGATTTCCTTTGCACCACTGTTGTCGGTAACTTTAAGTCGAGATTCCTGCTGTATCATTATGCAGTCTCCTCGTCTTTGAGCTCAATACTTTCGACAGATCGGCTAACAACCTTGTCTAGCGTAAAGCTCTTGGTCTTGCTAATTGGTCGAACTTCGCGAATAATCACTCGGTCGCCCTTTTTAGCCTCATTTTTCTCGTCATGGGCAGTATATTTACGGTTTACCGTGTACTGTTTGCCGTATAACGGATGTGTTTCGCGGCTAGTCACAGTAACTGTGATGGTTTTGTCGCGAAGATCAGACGTAACGATACCTGTAAGTGTCTTAGCCATTATTCTTCTCCTTTAACTCTTCTGCACGAATAGCCGTTTTAAGGCGAGCTACGTCGCGGCGAGTTTTGGTAATAACCCGAGGATTAACCAATTCACCAGCTCGGTGACCCTTACGTGCATCAAGTAATTCTTGCTCTTTTACCGCAAGGTCTTTATGTAAATCTTCGATAGATTTTACCTCTGCGGCTTGCTTTGCTACCTTTGAGGTCTTAGTAGCTTTTACTGCTTTTTCGGCCATATTATGCTTCCTCCCTCTTAATAAACTTTGTCTTTACTGGTAGCTTGTGGCTAGCGAGGCGCATTGCTTCGCGAGCTACTTCTTCTTCAACGCCCTTCATTTCGAATAGTACAGTTCCGGCTTTTACCTTGGCGGCGAAGAACTCTGGGTTACCTTTACCACTACCCATCTTGACGTCCTGCGGTTTGCGAGTACGTGGAGTGTGTGGGAAAATACGAATCCAAATCTTACCACCACGCTTGATATAGCGAGTCATAGCCTGACGAGCTGATTCGATCTGACGACTAGTGACATCGTTGTTGCTCTGAGCCTGCAAACCATAATCGCCAAATGCTACGTAATGGCCGCGAGTTGCGTTACCGTCATTTTTGCCTTTGCGGACTTTGCGGTATTTAGTTTTCTTAGGAATTAACATATCACTAAACCCTTTCGCCCTTGTAAATCCAAACCTTTACACCAATGATACCTACGCCAGGAGCGTTGGCACGTGCTGAATGAAAATCAACATCCGCACGCAAAGTGTGAAGAGGCACTGAACCTTCGATTACTTTTTCGCGACGAGCCATTTCAGCGTTATTTAGACGACCTGCAACCTGGATACGGATACCTTTGGCACCGGCATTCATAGTGTTTTGTGCGCTCATCTTGATAGCGCGGCGGAAATTGATACGGCGCTCTAGCTGACGAGCGATATTCTCGGCAACCAACTTGGCATCAAGCTCTGGACGACGTACTTCTTCGATATTGATACGCACTGGTAGGCTGGCGATTTTTTCAACCTGAGTTTTGAGCTCGGCAACACCAGAACCACCACGTCCAATCACAACACCAGCTTTGGCAGTATGGATTGTAACAGTAATCAGATTTGCTGAACGCTCGATTTCAATACGGCTAATCGTAGGACGAGATGCAAACTTCTTTTCAATCAAGTCGCGGATCTCGATGTCTTCTTTTAGCCATTTAGCAAAATCTTTTTTGCCGGCAAACCAACGTGAACTCCAGTTCTTGTGGACTTGCAGACGGAAACTGATAGGATTAACTTTTTGACCCATCTTATTTCTCCTCTTTCTTCTCAGCAGCCTCAGACTTCTTCGGAGCAGCTGGTTTCTTCTTTGGCTTTTCACTACCTGCCACTTCGACCAAAATGTGGCTGGTTTTCTTTTCAAATGGTAATGCGCGACCGCGGCTTGCTGGCTTGTAACGCCTTAGACGTGGACCAGTAGTAACACTTAGAGTGCTGATTACTAGTGTTTTGCCGTCTAGACCATGGTTATTGATAGCATTTGCCCTAGCGCTCTCGATGACCTTTTTGACAGGTAGAGCTGCGCGCTTTGGGACGTGCTCTAGGATAACTAGTGCATCGGCGACGGTACGATTGCGTACCAGAGATGCAACTAGGCTAACTTTGCGGGGAGTCTGATCGACACCGCGCGCAATAGCTCGCACTTTGATAGCTGAATCTGCCATTACTTCTTATCCTTTCCACCATGCTTACGGAATTTACGTGTTGGCGCAAATTCACCAAGCTTGTGGCCGACCATATTCTCGCTAACTAGCACTGGCACGTGTACGCGACCGTTATGCACGGCGATAGTACGTCCAACCATATCTGGTGTAATAGTGCTTGCACGAGCCCAGGTCTTGATAACTGTACGATCCTCGAGGCCGAGAGCAGCAACCTTTTTTGCTAGCTTGGCGTCGACAAATGGACCTTTTTTAAGTGACCTACTCATGTCTTACCTCTTCCTCTTTGCGTCATGACGCGATTTTACAATTAGACCAGCGACGTCTTTGCGGCGACGAGTCCTATAACCAAGAGTCAACTGACCCCATGGTGTACGTGGAGCCTTGCCACTACCGTGACGACCACCGTCACCACCACCGTGTGGGTGATCTGCGGCGTTCATTACTACACCACGGACGCCTGGGCGAATGCCCTTGCGACGGTTACGACCGGCTGAACCGATTTTGACATTTTGATGCTGAACGTTACCGACAACACCTAATGCAGCAGTTGCTTCTAGACGAATACGGCGAACTTCGCCAGATGGCAAACGAACCTGTGCGTAATCGCCCTCTTTGGCCATCAACTGAGCTTTTGTACCAGCTGAACGCACCATTTGAGCACCTTTACCAGGTGTAATCTCGATAGCATAAATCTGGCTACCAACAGGAATTCGGCCTAGTGGCATGCGGTTACTCGTCTCAATCGAGGCTTCTTTGCCGCTCTCGATAGTTTTGCCTTGTCGCATACTAGTATCGGCAAGTACGTAATGGTACAAACCAAATTGGTCTTTAACACGAGCGATGCGAGCACTACGATTTGGATCGTATTCAATATGCTCAACAGTTAGTTTCAAACCGTCGGCTAGATTGTGGTTAAGCAGACGATAATGACGCTTAACACCACCACCTCGGTGACGTACAGTAATGCGACCGGAATTATTACGGCCAGCATTCTGCTTTTTACTTTTTAGCAGGCTTTTTAGTGGCTTACGGGTAGTAATGTCACTAAAATCCTGAGAAGTCATGCCACGGCGGGCAGGAGTAGTTGGGTTGTATTGCTTAATTGCCATTACTTCTTCTCCTCCTTAACTTCTTGCTCAGCGAACACCTGAATCTTGTCGCCCTCGGCCAAAGTAACGTAAGCTTTCTTAGCGTCTTTGCGATTAGTTGTACCAGGATATTTGCGCTTGCCACGGCTATACCTAATAGCCTTGCCGCTCTGAATCACAGTACGAATACTAGTGACGGTCACACCATATTGCTTCTCAATAGCTTCCTGGACTTCGTTTTTGTTAGCGTCAAGTGGCACATTAAATACGTAGATACCTTTTAGGCTCTCGGCGTATGCTTTTTCAGTAGCGCGTGGATGTACGAATATAGTACTCATATTACGCTTCCTCCTTTGCTAGTAGCCAATCTTTGATGACAGCAACTGATTTAGTCGATAGCACGACGTTATCAGCATTCAAGACGTCATAAACATTTAGGTAAGTCGCGCCAGTTAGCTTGACGTTCTGTAAATTCGCGGTTGCGCGGATTAATAGATCAGTCTTTTCCTCAGCAGTAACAACTAGCAAAACTTTGCGTTCTAGCTTGTTGGCACTTAGGAATTTAGTAATCTCGGCAGTTTTACCAGTAGTTTTGACATCAAGAACTTTGACTTTTTTGGCTTGATTAGCCAAAGATAGCGCTTGACGCACGGCTACACGCTTAGATGTCTTTGAGAGACGTTTAGTGTAGTTTTCTTCGCCACGAGGACCAAATACGATACCACCATGTCGCCAGATAGGGTTACGAGTTGAACCAAATCGTGCACGACCAGTACCTTTTTGCTTCCATGGCT
>CAZJFK010000039.1:0-5302 GCA_964545515.1 uncultured Candidatus Saccharibacteria bacterium
ACCTGCCAGTTGGCGGCAAGCGGCTCGCTCGCAGCAAAATCATCACACGCCTCAGTACCGCAGCTATCATCACCACCAGAGACAAAAAACTTCGTCGCAAAATCTACGAACATCACTTCGACAATCTCAATCACATTAGCGATATTAGCTGGTATGATTTTTTGTATAAAGGAATCAACCGCACGGGCGTAACTGATTTTTCTGAATCTCTAAAACCCCTAAATGTGCTAGTAATTTCGGGTAGCAAAGACGCCGTCGTGCCACTCAAATACCAGCTGGCAATGACTGATGAGATCAAAGCCAATATCGAAATCATACCAGACGTCGGCCACCTAGCGCACTACGAAAAACCCACCGAACTAGCGACTGCTATCGCTGATTTTCTCGGATAACTTGACGGTATAGCCGCAAAAACTTCGGGATAACTGTCTTGAGATCGTGTTTTTTGGCGCGTTCGGCGGCGCCGGCGCCCAGAGTTTGGCGCAAAGCTTCGTCGTCGAGTAACTTGGCAAGTGAGTGCGTCATAGCATCGACATCGTCGACCTTGATCAGAAATCCAGTTTTGCCAGTCACGCATAGCTCGCGAAGCGCTCCGGCATCTACTGCCACAGCTGGCTTGCCGCAAGCCATAGCTTCGAGCATCGCCAGGCACTGCAATTCAGTAGGCGAGGGTACAGCAAACACGTGCCCAACGCGATGTAACTTGACCAAATCTTCATCAGACACCAGACCCGTAAAAGTCACATGGTCATTGAGCCCCAAATCGTCTATCATCGCACGCAGCATTTCTTCGGAATTACCAGCACCCACAAACAGACCATGAAAATCATAGCCATTAGCCCGTAATTGACCGAGTGATTCCACTAGGATATGCAGATGTTTTTCGTCGTCAATCCGGCCAATCCAGCTAATCACCGTCTTGTCACGTGGGATATTAAACTTGTCGTAAATATCAGGGTCAGCCTCGCCAGGGTAAAATCGGCTGAGATCAATGCCGTTGCTAATCGCTACTGCCGGCGCTTCGATACGTGATAAATTAAACAGCCGCAGAGCCGAACGCGTAGGCATAACAATTCGACTAGCACCGCGGTATAGCAGCGAACCGTATTCGCTAATAAAATAACTAGCTGGTTTAGATATAGGGGCAAGAACCTTGATATTTTTGATCATATTATCAGGCATAACGTGATTGGTCGCTACCACAGGAATACCCATACTGGCCGCTGCCCGTAACATACCAAGGCCCACGGTTAGCTGCGTGTGGACATGCACGACATCTGGCTCAAATTCACTCAAAATACGGCGAAGTTCGCGGTTGTAGGCCACTGACACCCGTAAATTCTTGCGAAACGGCAAGCCAAACGAACGAATACGACGAACAATATAACATTCGTCGACTTCTTTGTAGCCGCGACCCGTCTGACTGGGTGCCACAACAAGTACCGTGTGTCCGGCTTGAGCTAAACCTTGCGCCAAAGTGCGTGCTGCCGTGGCAACACCACTTCGCATCGGCCAATGTTGGTCGTTAGCGATAAGTATACGCATTTAAACCATTATAACATGCTAAAATATAGCATATGGGTCATGACAATCCGATGGGCAAAGCACTGCTCTATACGATTATCCTGTCGGCGGTAACACATTTATCGCTCAGCCTTTTTTATGCCATCACTACCAACCACCCGGAATTTGCTAATATGTTCCATATTTTGGGGTTTGATTTAGTATGGCCCGAGCTGGCCAAAGGTAGGCTAAACGCCATATTTGGCATGATTTTTGTAGCCGCTATTTGGGCAATAATCGTGGGATTACTATACAAAATTCACGGTCACAATTCGATTTCATCAAAAGTATCAACTAGCCACCATAAAAAACCCAAAAACACCAAAGACTGATGAAAATTTTATTTGACGCTCGGCATATTCGCGTAGATTTTCACGACGGAATCAGCCGTTACAGCACTGAACTAGGCAAAGCCCTAGCCCGATTAACACCCGTGACGTTTATTGTTTCTGATAGAGCTCAATTGAAGCTCCTGCCCGAAAACGCCCAATATATATTGCTACACCCAGTGACTTCGCCCAAAGAACCCCTATCAAGCGTCGTGCTCAACAAATACCACCCAGATGTAGTAATTTCACCCATGCAAACCATGGGATCAATCGGCCGCAAATTCAAACTAGTGCTGACCGTCCACGACCTTATTTACTACAAATACCGCACGCCACCTCAGCAATTTTCGCGCCTAGTACGTGCTGGTTGGCGCCTATATCACCTGAGCTACACGCCCGAGCGATTAGCGCTAAATAACGCCGATATCATAGCCACAATCAGTCAGACGGTAGCTAACGAAATAGCCGAAAAACACCTAACCAAACGCCCGGTTGTCATCGTGCCGAATGCTGCCCGTGATTTATCAAAATACCTAGAAAAACCCATCCATATAGCAACCCAAAAACCACAAAACCTCGTCTATATGGGAGCATTCATCGGCTACAAAAACGTCGAAACATTGATAAAATCAATGGAATATCTACCAGAGCGAACTCTACATCTGCTGAGTCGTATTAGTCCCAGCCGCAAAGCGGAACTTATGAAATTAATACCAGCCGGGGCGGATATAGTATTTCACGGCGGAGTTACTGACGAAGAATACGCTAATCTCCTAGCCGACGGCGCCATTATGGTCAGCGCCAGCCGCGCTGAGGGCTACGGATTACCACTAGCCGAAGCCCTGAGCTTGGGCGTACCAGCGGTTGTCAGTGACATTGATATCTTCCATGAAGTTGCCGGTGATGGCGCACTCTATGCCGATCCAGATAGTCCCAAGGATTTTGCCGACAAAATAAATTCACTTGACGCAGTACACTACCGCAAAGAGCTAGCCGAACGCGGCAAACACCACATATCACAATACAGCTGGGACAAATCCGCCCAAAATCTACTAGACGCAATAAACAATCTATAACGAAAGCGGGGTGCCTGGAATACCAGACACCCCGTGGTGCTTTCGTCTCACTTACCGAAGAGCTTGACCTGTTCCCAGGTGAGCTTGGTGCCCTTGTAGTCACCGCGCTTACGTTCGGCAGTCCGAGCATACATGCGATCACCGACAATAATATTGACCAAGATCCAACTGGCTACCGCCAGCAGCAATCCGACCAATATCTGCACCCAAAGCGCAGGCTGCCAGTTGACCCAGCCGTCGATACCTGTCGCAAGGACAAGCCCCGAGAGCGCCAAGATCCAACCCTGAAGGTGACCTTGATCGACCTCGGCCTTTTCGGCGAGCAGGGGCACAAGCTGTTCCTTGCCCTTGTTGTAATGCAGCGTGAGCAAACCGGCAATCGCACAACCAGCCGTCCAAGCGAGGAGGCCGACAATCGAACTGGCAGACCAGCCTTCGTCGATGGCGACGATGAGCAGGCGAATCCAGATCGAGCCGAGCAAAGCATTGGCTAGTACGCCAGAAGCAAGATCATTGCTGAACTTGCCGCTGCGACCATGCCAACGGACCTCGGGTGAGTGCCAGCGCCGCGCAGCCTTGCCATCGTAAACGTCGCTCAGGGCGGCGAGAACAAGCAACACAAGCGCCACCATCGGGTGGCTATCGACGATCACCAATGCGGCAATCACCAGTGCGGCAACGAGACGAAAAAGTGAAAGTGCTTCCGCTATGACATGGGTTTGAAACCACCTCAGCGAATATTCAATCAGCATCCTGATCTCCTCTCTATAGAATGACGAGATGCTTATTCTAATTATACCACAGAATAGCCAAATTTGCAATGTATTGAAACTGCGTAACGGGTGTTAAATGTAATTTAAAACCCCTACTTTTGCAGGGGCTGACGGCGGCGGCGCTCATGATAGGTCGCAACCACAATATTGTAAGTACCGGCGATAATAGCCACAAACACGGCGGCTGTTATCAGGCAGCTTGCGACCCATAAAAAACCATACAAAACAGTCTCAAAACCAGTCAACTGCCACCTCCGCACTCAAAGATCATTGGACACTCCAATAATCATGAATATACAATAAAACTAATAATAAATCAAACTAGCTAATTGTTGTGCCGATATTTTCGCCAGTTATTGCCCGGGCGATATTACCCTCGCGTAACAGATCAAATACTACAATCGTCTGATTATGGTCTTCGGCTAGGGCAATCGCGGAATTATCCATCACCTTGATATCAGGCTGCATAACGGCCTCGTGAAGACTGACTTTATCGAATTTTTTGGCGTCAGAATGCTTGTTTGGGTCTTTGTCGTAGACGCCGTCTACTTTGGTAGCTTTCATGATAACATCACACCCAAGCTCCAGGGCCATAATCACAGCAGCCGTGTCGGTTGTCACGAATGGACGGCCCGAACCACCACCAATCACCACTACGCGACCTTTTTCGAGGTGACTAAGTGCCCGGCGATGCGTGAACTGATCGGCTACTAAATCGGCCTTAATATTAGTAAGCGTGCGAGTAGGCAGACCTTCAGCGTTAAAAATATCCTGCAAGGCAATTGCGTTGATAAGCGTCGCCAGCATACCCATATTGTGAGCTGTGGGGCTCTGCAAACCATTGCCCTCGACCTGTGCACCACGCACATAGTTACCACCACCAATCATCAGGACAATCTCGGTCCCTGACTGGCGGGCTTTTTTGATTTCATCAGCAACCCAGACAGCCCGGCTGGCATCGAACCCGCCTTCGTATTCGCCTTGGAGTTGCTCGCCCGAAAGCTTTAATAAGACTCTTTTATACATCTAAACCAGTATAGCACGTATAATAGACCTATATGTCGAGTAGTAAATCCAAAAAGAAACCAGTAACTACCGCTCCAAGCGCCGTCGTCAATCGCCGGGCTAGGTTTGATTATGAGCTGGGTGATGAGCTGCGTGTCGGACTATCACTAACGGGCCCAGAAGTTCGTGCCGCCCGTGATGGCCACATACAGTTAAAGGGGTCGTATGTTCAGGTTCGAGGTAGCGAGCTATATCTACAAGGCGCAAGTTTCAGCCTGCGAATCAATGAACGTGGCAAACCAGGTGCTCGCACTATCGATGATAGTCCCCGAAAAATCCTGGCCAAACGCCGCGAGATCGAAGCACTTATCGCCCACAAAGCCAGCGGCAACACCATAGTACCACTAAGACTGCTCACCAAAACCAGGTTCATCAAACTCGTCATCGCCACTGGTAAAGGCAAGAAAAAATATGACAAACGCGAGACCTTGAAGCGCCGCGACCAAGAACGCGAAGCATCAAGAGCCATCAAAACACAATCTTAATTAGAGCGACG
>CAZJFK010000040.1:0-4635 GCA_964545515.1 uncultured Candidatus Saccharibacteria bacterium
CAACGCCACACGCCACCGTTATCCAGTGCATAAGCCTGGCCTTGCATAGCCGCACTTGCACCCTCGTATTGCACCAAACTACTAGGGTATTTTACCAAACCCCAAGCGTCTTCAAGCCAAACGTAACCACCACTATTTGTTAGCGATAGCGGCAATCCGGCGTCAGTCATCGATATAGTCACAAATTTTCCTGGTGCAATATCGCCATATAAGCTAATAGTATTGGCAGTCGTGCGCGACACCGACGAACTACTGGTGCGCAGCACAAATCCGTCGAGCGAAATCGACGATTTTGATGTGTTAGTAATCTTCACGTAGTCACGACAAAACACATCGTCATCAAGTGGACTACAATCATCGGCGTACGGATAGACTTCGACGATTTTGAGCCCAGCACTGCTAGCTGGTGGATTATATAGTCCATCGTCAAACAATTTCTGGCGTGTAGTATCGCCAAACGGCTTTGCTGCGTCCGAATAGCTAGCTTGATTATATTTACGCACCTGCCAGCTATCACCAAGGTCTGTCACGGTAATAATCGACGGCCTATATGACTCATTCGTCAAATTTAGTGAGACTAGCGAATTAGTAGGCAGTGCATCATGCCAACCATCAATCGTATATGTTGACGGTGTAAGCAATATACCGTCAGCCGACAAAACAACATGCGTACCTGGCAGTAAGTACCCAGGCTCGCCACTAAAATCCAGTTGAAAATCATCAGTACCGTCACTACCAATAATCTGCCAATCGGCCAAATTTATCGGATTTTTACCGCTGTTGTAAACCTCTAGACCATCTACATTTTGTAAGTTATTCGTAATCAAAAAAGCCGTAATAATCAGTGGTGCGACTGGCAAAATTTTAGTTTTGTCCGTCGACACTGGAGTATCCAAAGCACCAACCGATGTATTCACCAGTAATACCACCGACATTAATATCACACTCAAAAGCCTACAAATATACCTCATGTTTCCCCGCAAATTTAAGCAAATGTTAATAACGTACTAACAAGAGTATAAAAATATATTTAGCTATGCAATCTTAAGCAATATTATTCGACGTCGGCTGTAATATTGGCGTTCGTATGGACGTTAGTCACGTCGTCTAGGTCATCAAGTGCATCTAGGACTTTTAATACCTTGGCAGCTACTTCGGAGTCATCGATATCAATCATGTTTTTGGCGACGTATTGCAGCTCGGCAGCGCTGACTTTTAGCCCAGCGTCGATGATAGCTTGGCGAACTTTGGCCAAATCTTTGAGCTCGGTATAGACGATAATCTCGCCATCTTCCTCGCTAGCGTCTTCGGCACCGGCATCTAGAATAGTCAGTAGCGCATCCTCACCGGTAGCTTCGACCGTTATCACACCTTTGTGGTCAAATTGAAACATCACACTACCAGCATCGGCTATACGTCCACCGTTTTTGGTAAGTGCCGTACGGACCTCAGGAAAAGTACGATTTTTGTTGTCGGTCGCAGTCTCAATGATAATACCCACGCCACCCGGACCCATGCCCTCGTAGACAATTTCCTCGAGCTGAGCGGCGTTTTTGTCATTTACCCTATCAATTGCTCGCTGAATATTAGCGTTTGGCATATTGGCGGCCTTGGCAGCTTCGATAGCCATTGCGAGCGTTGAATTCATCGACGGATCAGTGCCACCACGCGCGGCAATTGCAATTTGATTTCCGATTTTGGTAAACACAGCGCCACGCTTCGCGTCTTTGGCGCCTTTTTCACGTTTGATTGTTGACCACTTAGAATGTCCTGACATATTGATACTATTCTACCAGATTTTCGTCTCTCAGACCATATTTAGTTGTCTTCCACAAATAAATGCAAGTTCCGGCAATGATTAAATACATCGCAGCCACCGCCCAACCGTTGATGGTTATTTCAGTTAGCGCCCAACTAAGTCCAGCAAAATAATTAATAACACCAACCATATATGTGAGCAGTGCAGTAGCTGGGACGCCAGCTACTGCCGCTAGCGGCGCCGAAATCAGCCCGACAATTCCAGTTATAAATACAAGCAACATCGCCAGCGGCACGAGCGGAAGTACGAGTAGATTTGCTATCACCGAGACATTGCTCATCTGCCCAAAAGCATAAATCAGCACAGGCAGCGTAACTATCTGCGCACTAATCGTCTCGCCCAAAATCTGCCGAATAGTACCTGGTGCTTTGTCGCCAAAAAAATACCGCTGCGCTAGTGGCGCCAGAATCATCACCCCAGCAAACGCCGTAAAACTCAGCTCCCAACCGAGATCATTCCAGGCATACGATGGATCAATCATCACAGTGAGTGCCGCTGCAAATGGCAGCAGTACCAGCGGATGAAATTTGCGCCCATAATACCAAGCTGCGAGGCTCAGCCCCGACACCAGCCCCGCCCGCGACATACTAGGGCTCAGACCCGTCACGCCCATAAATCCGATAATCATAGCACTCGCCGACAATGCTGACAGATATTTGGATACTTTCGCAAAAAGCCGCCGCGCCAGGCGCACGAGTATCGTCAGGTTATAGCCACTCGCCACCACGACATGCGTCAAACCAGTGACCACCAGTGCTTGCTGCAAATCATCGGGCAGGGCGCGTTTTTGCCCCAGCAAATACCCTAGCCCCAGGCTCACTTGCGGTTCGGGTATGCCATAGCGAATCTTGTCAGCAAACCAATCACGAACTCGCCGCGCCACGTCACCCGGCACCGGACGCTCGACGTTCAAAATCTTCGCCCTATACATTGTCGCCGCAAAACTACCAAAACCATCGCCCAAAACTCCACTGACCCGCACGGTATCGCCACGCTTGATATCCATACCACCTGTCGCACTCACCCAGATTTTACCGCCGACGGCTACACCGTCGAGCGACAATTTGTTGAGCCTGAGCCCCAGATTACCACCAGCATCGACATCCGGATCCTCGCTCACCGAACCCATCACGATAGCTGATTTTCCCATCAAATCACTATATATAAGTACTTGGGATTCCAGTATCGATCCCCGCCACAGCCCGATAATCATACCACCTATCATAATTACTGGTAGCAAATACACCGATCGTCGCCACAAGCCAAAAACCAGCAGGCTCAGCCCTACTAGGCACCAAACTAAAGAGCCAAAGGTCGTCTGGTGGATATGCGGCACGATGGCCGTCCCGACCACCACAAACAAACTCGCCATGGCGATAAGCCACGACGTATGAATCCTCCGACGGAACTGCCACAACTGCATGTTTCATAGAATACCTCAATCGGTGTGTATAATAAAAGTAAGATGAGCGTAGTCCAAACATACGACGACGATACTTCACTGGCCGAAGCAATTGCCAAGGCAAGTATCAGTGTGCTCAAAACTGCTATCGATACAAATGGCCATGCCACATGGGTCTGGTCGGGTGGCACTACGCCGCTGCTATCGTACAAAATCATTGCTAGCAAATACGCCGATGCCATCGACTGGTCCAAAGTCACAGCTCTAATCGGCGACGAGCGCATCGGTCCACTCGATGGCCCGGACAATAACTGGCATCAAATCGAGCCACTTTTTGAAGACCTACCACTAGAACTGCTACGACCACTGTCCAACAAAATTCCCGATGACGCTGCGCGTGATTATTCCATCAAACTCGACGCTTTGCCCAAATGCGAAAACGGCATGCCACGCCTCGACCTCGTATGGCTCGGTATCGGTCCCGACGGTCACACGCTATCGCTATTCCCCGGACACGTCGGCATCACGCCTACGTCTGACCTGGTAATCCCAGTGCACGATTCGCCCAAACCACCAGCCGAGCGTATCACTCTGACACTCCGTGCCCTGCAAGGCGCCAAACATGCTATCTTCATCGCCAAAGGCGCCGACAAAAAAGAAGCTGTACTCTCGGCCACCACTAGCGCTCGCCTGCCAGCTGGCATCGTAGCTACTATCATCGAAACCCACGAGGGCACCGTCCAGTGGTTTACCGACAAAACCGCCGCAAATAATTGACAAATACCCCCGTAAAGTGGTATTCTCATGTAGTTAGTTAAGGTTTTGCCTTAACTGTCATCCGTTGTTTCACAATCAATCAAACCAAGTAGCGTAGCTACTGTTTGAGTGATTGAAAGGAGGCACAACGCAACAAGGGAGATTTACGAAGTAAATCGACCACGTGGAGTGCGTGCCGACGCGGGTCCATAGCTCAGCTGGTTAGAGCACCTGCCTTTTAAGCAGGGTGTCGTGGGTTCAAGCCCCACTGGACCCTCCAAGAAAATAGACTTACCTCATGGTAGGTCTATTTTCTTCGGCGATATCATCATATATTACTAGACTGGCAAAAATTAACACCTATCAGGGATAAGCCTTATTGAGTTTATTGAGCTAGATTCTCAATACCATTAACAAAAAGTAGTACGTCTTCTATATCTGGTACGTCTTGCCCAAAATATACCTTAGTAACATATTCTTTTTCTATTACAAAAAATATAGGTGGACCAGAATAACCTATATTATTTTTCTGGACTTTGCCATCTATCTTATAAATTACAGAAGACATACCAGCACCATGTGCTTTACTAAAAGCATCGTCCATATATAGACCGACATATTCTTTAGCACACTTCTTTTCATGCGTTAAACACTTCGC
>CAZJFK010000041.1:0-2553 GCA_964545515.1 uncultured Candidatus Saccharibacteria bacterium
CCTTTTGTTTCCATGGCTTTTTACCGCCACCGCTAACTTCACCACGAGTTTTGGTGGTTGCGCTAGCTAGGCGATTGTTGGCTAGGTATGAATCGTAGGCTAGTTTAACTAGCTCGTGATTTTCTACCTCTACGTTAAATATTTCTTTTGGTAGTGATACAGCTTTTGCAGCTGGTTTAGTTGTTTCAGGCATTATGCTTTACCTCCGATCACTACTAAACCCTTGTTTGGACCAGGCACGGCGCCTTTGAGACCAATCAAGTTGTTGGTTGGATCAACGTAAGCAACAGTCAAATTCTTGACTGTTACGCGGTCGTGACCCATACGGCCAGCCATTCGCTTACCCTTGAAAATTTTCTGAGGGTACATCGAACCAATTGACCCTGGTTTACGGACGTTTCCGTTACCACCATGAGTCTTTTTGCTGGTATTAAAGTTATGTCGCTTTACTGTTCCAGCGAAACCTTTACCCTTGCTTGTACCGGTAGCATCAACTATATCGCCCAGCGCAAACTGATTGACATCGATTTTGTCACCGACCTTCAAGTCGTCAGGTAGAGTTTCAACGCGGAACTCCCGAATATGCTTCGGGGACACCTGTGCAGATTTGGTGTGTCCTGCAACGGCCTTGCTCAGGTTCTTACCCTCACCATATGCCACTTGGACTGCGTTATAGCCATCTGATTCGACGGACTTGACCTGAGTCACAGTCACAGGGCCGGCCTGAATAAGCGTTACAGGAGTTGCAACACCATCATCACCGATGATTTGGGTCATACCAATTTTGGTACCGAGAAGTGCTTTCATGCGCTCTATCTCCCAATTAAAACCCCCGGTGGCGAGTAGTATCTTGCTGGATTTAATCCTTCAGACTTGCTCATTCACGCGGAAGCGAGTTGTTATTACGTAATAATTTACCAAGCTAGTGTATCACATAAGTGGTGGTTACGTCAAGGGTATTTATAGATATAAGGCGCCTTAATAGCAAGACCTCGCGGCCAGCAAATTTTTGACTTAAATCACTACGCCAGCTGGCACAAAATAGCTGATTATCATAACAATTAGCAAGACGGCAAACCAAATCTTGCGATTCAATGGGTCTTTTTCCATGGTTTTAACGAGTACGGCAACAATTAATCCACCGAGAGGAAAGGCGTTCATAGGTATTCCGCCCCATTCCATAGGGTTGGAAAACTTTATCCAAAACGTCGAAAGTATAGCTACCCCCACTAGTTTCAGGAAATAACTACCATCACTCTCGTAGACCTGTCGGAACTTACGCCTCGGTCGATTGCGAGCGTAAGTGCGTTGTTTTTGATATGGATTTTTTGTTTTTGCCATTTTTACTATTTTAACATAGGCATTTTAATATGCAAAAATTCCGCTATATTGACTTTTGTTACACTTTGTGCTATAATGTATTATACGTATACTCATACGCAGCAACCGAAAGGTAGTACACCATGCAACTTGGCAAGCTCAGTAGCGACTCCAACCACTGCACTGTCACCGTGGAGCTAGGCGAGGTGCCGATTCGACACATGATGAACCTGTTCAACCTGCCCGCAATCGATGGCGACGACAAGGATATGTACAAGCGCCTCACGCGAAACATCGCACAGTACGTGGGTGCCGCATACCTGATCGGTACCGAGATCGATGCGGACAACTTCACCATCACCTTCAAGGTGAATCACACGCGCAAGTCGGAATTCACCAAGGTTGTGACCTGGATTTCCACGTACCTCAGCGTGCGCGCTGACATTCCCATGGAGAAGCCGCCCGTGTACCGCGGTGGCTGACTAGCGACTCCACCAAGTTCTACCCCCACAGCACCGTGCTGTGGGGTTCTTAATTCTACGCATAACAAAAATAGCCCATTCGCAGGGCTATTTTGCGCTTCTACAAGTAATTACATGCGTATTTCGGCATCAACACCAGCAGGTAGCGACAGGTTTTGTAGGCTATCGATAGTCTTTGGCGTAGCGTTGGTGATGTCGATGAGACGCTTGTGGACGCGCATTTCGAATGTTTCACCACCAGTTTTGTACACGTGAGGGCTCTTAACCACTGTATAACTACTACGACGAGTGGGTAGCGGCACTGGACCAGCTATGCTGGCGCCGGTACGAATAGCGGTGTCGATAATTTGTTTTGCTGATTGGTCGATAACCTTGTGGTCATAAGCCTTAAGGCGGATGCGAATACGCAAACCTTCAACTTTATCTGCCATGATATAATACTCCTTTTACGATACCGTAACCTTGGTCTGGTTTTGTGTCGCTAGATCACTCACAGCCAAGTTCTCGATATAATTAATAATACGCTTGGTATTATACTATATTAGCTCTACTCTCTCAAGAATATTGATTAATCAACGTGATTATGTTACAATAACTAGTATAGGATATAGTCCCCGTACATTAGGAGTTGTAATGAACACCCTGCCCGGTATGCCCATCACCGTCGGTCGCGTCACGCGCCCCGGCTCCAGTAGTATGGACCGCGTGTTCATCGATCTGGTCGACAAGCGCGCCCCGGGCCTGCTGCTGC
>CAZJFK010000041.1:2563-4104 GCA_964545515.1 uncultured Candidatus Saccharibacteria bacterium
CACGGATGACATCGGCAAGATTCACGTCCTTGGTGTTGATGAGTCGAAGATGACGTTCGAATACGGCGTGATGCCGATGATTCCACCGGTTACAGTGGTCTGGCCTGTACGTCTGACCAATGTCGACGGCCAGCTGGTCAAGACGATGTTTCGCCGACCCCGACCCAAGAGCGCCTAGCTCACACTCTCCCCTAGAAGCCATCTAGGGGAGTATTTAATATTGCTAAATATACATATTTATGTAATAATATTTATTAGTCACACTAGTTGTGTGTTCTTTTCAGACGAGCGAACAGGAGACATCATGGATATCTTTGGCGGCGCCCAGCACGAAGCGCGCGAAGAGTTTCTGCGCAAAGAAGCCGAGAAAACTACGCCCGCTATTAGGGGTATGAATAACCTCACCAAGCATCTTTCCGAAGTCGTAGATGGTATCGTCGCGTCAGCACGCGACATCTACGAACGCAAAGGTGAGATGAAGGGTGTTTTCGATCTCGACTTCATGGACGCCTACACGCTCGTAGGCTACAAACCAGCAGAAGACCTGATCAAACAAAGCCTCGAAGAGCTCGATCCCTCGCTTGAAGCTACGGTCAATATCAAGCCAGATTGTAGCGGCAATTGGGTAACCAAACCAGAGCTCGTGGTAGAATTCACCAACAAATATAACTAAGGTGGTGTGACATACCAGATCCAGGCCAAGGATTCGCCAACCGGCTAATTGAACGAATCAAACTTCGTATTACCAATTTGGTCGAGAACAATCCAAACATCGGGGTATTACTGAATCACCCGATCCAGGTGTCGTATCTACAAATAGAGAAACCACACCTTACCCAGGAATTTCTCGATTCACTCGTTCGGCGGAGAATTGATATCAGAGGCCTACGCGTCACTAGTATCGAACTAGCTGATCGACACTCGTCAAAACTCAATATCTATCTCGTCAAGATATAGAATCCCCGAATTTAATTCGGGGTTTTAATTTGCCGATACTTTGGTATAGTAATTGATAATGAATTACCCTGAATTACTGCTAGACCCTGATGTAAGGCTACAATACGATTTATGCAGTACCAGTAGTTTTCCCGATGAAACATCATATCTCCTGGGTCTGCTAGCATTTGTCCACGCCTGCGATATGGCGTATATGGATGAAAATGCAAGCCATACGCCCGATACGATCGCCGCAGTTGCACTAGCCCTGGCAGATATCAACCGGCTAACCGGTCACGACGACTACGCTAGTGGCGCAGACTGTCCGGTATCAGCTGATATTTTAGAGAGATGATGTACTCAATCAAAAGAGCCCCGACTAATCGGGGCTCTTTTTGTAGATGCGTCTGACTATTTAGTAATTTTAGTCACAACACCAGCACCAACAGTGCGGCCACCTTCACGGATAGCGAAGCGTAGACCCTCGTCCATAGCGATAGGAGCAAGTAGTTTAACATCAAATGTTACAGTGTCACCAGGCATGACCATTTCTTTGTCAGCTGGAAGTTCAACTTCACCAGTTACGTCAGTTGTACGGAAGTAGA
>CAZJFK010000042.1:0-3263 GCA_964545515.1 uncultured Candidatus Saccharibacteria bacterium
GCTCGACGTGGTGCTGGAGGACGGCTTCCTGCAAGGCGTGCAGGACAAGGCGCTCGCCGCCAAGCAGGCGCTCGCCTCGGTGGTGGACGAGTTCCCACAGGTGTTCGAGGAGGTGCGCGGCGCGGGCCTGCTGCTCGGCCTCAAGTGCCGCATCGCCAACGGCACCGTCAATGCCGCGCTGCGCGACGAGCATCTTCTCGCCGTGCCGGCGGGCGACAACGTGCTGCGGCTCCTGCCGCCGCTGACCGTCACCGAGGATGAGATCCGCGACGCCGTCGGGCGCATCCGCAACGCCGCCAGGAAGCTGGCCGCGACCGCGGAGAAGGCGTCATGAACGCATCGTACCGGCACTTCACCGACCTTTCCCGGATCTCCGCGCAGGAGCTTCGCGGCATCCTCGACGATGCGCGGTCGAGAAAGCGCCGGCTCAAGGCGGGCGAGAGCGAAAAGCCGCTCGCCGGCAAGGTGCTGGCGATGATCTTCGAAAAGCCCTCGACGCGCACCCGCGTCTCCTTCGACGTCGGCATGCGCCAACTCGGCGGCGAGACGATCATGCTCACCGGCGCCGAGATGCAGCTCGGCCGCTCGGAGACCATCGCCGACACGGCGAAGGTGCTGTCGCGCTATGTCGACGCGATCATGATCCGCACCACGGCGCATGAGCGGCTTCTGGAGCTTGCCCAGCACGCCACCGTGCCGGTCATCAACGGTCTCACCGACGACACGCATCCGTGCCAGATCATGGCCGACCTGATGACCTTCGAGGAGCACCGCGGGCCGGTGAAGGACAGGCTCTTCGCCTGGACCGGCGACGGCAACAACGTGCTGCATTCGCTGGCCGAGGCCTCGGCGCGCTTCGACTTCCGCCTGAACATAGCGGTTCCCGAGGGCAGCGAGCCGGACACGAAGTTCGTCGACTGGTCCAATGCCAATGGCGGCAGGGTGAGCGTCATGCGCTCCCCCGAGGAAGCGGTCTCCGGCGCGGACTGCGTTGTCACCGACACCTGGGTGTCGATGGGGCAGGAGCACCGCGCGCGCGGCCACAACGTCTTCCAGCCCTACCAGGTGAACGAGAAGCTGATGGCGCACGCGTCGAAGGACGCGCTGTTCATGCACTGCCTGCCGGCGCACCGCGGCGAGGAGGTCACCGACGAGGTGATGGACGGCCCGCATTCGGTCGTCTTCGACGAGGCCGAGAACCGGCTGCACGCGCAGAAGGCGGTGCTGGCGTGGTGCCTGGGGGCGTAGGCGCGCGGGCGCGAGTGCTTGAACTCTTCCCCAGCGCCACCTATCTCCCGCCCTTCAACGCAAACTGAACCAGCGGACCTTCCGCGGCCGACGCGCGGGCGCTAGACCGGGAATCGAGACGTGAACGAGAATATACCGAGGCTCGGCGAGTTCGGCTTCGCCGGCGATGACAATGTCGTGCCCTTCGAGGTCGGCACGCTGGACGTGCGCGGCCGCGCCGTGCAGCTCGGGCCGTTGCTCGACCAGATTCTCGGCCGCCATTCCTATCCAGAGCCGGTGGCCCGGCTGCTGGCGGAGGTGGTCGCGCTGACCGTGCTTCTGGGCACCTCGCTCAAGTTCGACGGCAAGTTCATCCTCCAGACGCGGTCCGACGGGCCGGTCGACATGCTGGTGGCCGATCTGCGCACGCCGGGAGCGGTGCGCGCCTATGCGCGCTTCGACCAGGCGCGCCTGGATGAGGCGGTGGCCGCCGGCAACGACGCGCCCGAGGCCCTGCTGGGCAGCGGGGTGCTCGCGCTCACCGTCGACCAGGGCGCTCACATGCAGCGCTACCAGGGCGTCGTCCAGCTTGACGGCACCTCGCTGGAGGACATTGCGCGCGTCTATTTCCGCCAGTCGGAGCAGATTCCGACCGAGGTTCGGCTGGGCGTGGCGCGGCAGATGCTGCCCGGCGAGGCGGGCGGCGCGCATTGGCGCGCCGGCGGCGCGCTGATCCAGTTTCTGCCGGCTGCGCCCGATCGGCTGCGCCAGCCCGACATCCATGGCGGCGACGGCGACCGGCGCGAGGGCATCGACGGCGGACCCGACGACGATGCCTGGCAGACGGCGCGCTCGCTCTTCCTGACGGTCGGCGAGGACGAACTGATCGACCCCACCGTGGGCACCGAGCGGCTGCTCTTCCGCCTGTTCCACGAGCACGGCGTTCGCGTCTTCGACGGCACGCCCGTGGTCGACGAGTGTTCGTGCTCGCAGGAGAAGATCCGCGGCATTCTCGGCAATTTCTCCGCCGAGGAGATCGAGGAAAGCATCGAGGGCGGCCGGATCAGGGTGAACTGCGAGTTCTGCTCGACCGCCTACGAGTTCGAACCGGACGAGTTCAGGACGCCGACGCTCAATTGAGCCGGCGCGGCGTTTCCGGAAGATCGAGCGAAAAGGCCGGTATCTCGACCTCGAACGTGCCGCCGCGTCCGTCGGACATCGTGTAGCGACCCTGCATGAAGCCCGACGGCGTGGTGAGCGGGCAGCCCGACGTGTACTGGAAGCTGTCGCCCGGATCGAGTTCCGGCTGCTCGCCGACCACGCCCGGCCCGCGCACCTCTTCCACATGCCCCGTGGCATCGACGATGCGCCAGTAGCGCGAGACGAGCTTCACAGGCTGCTCGGACTGGTTGGCGATCGTCACCCGGTAGGCCCAGAAATAGCGGCCCGCCTCCGGTTCGGAACGTTCCGAGAGAAAGAACGGCTCGACGCTCACCTCGATGCCGCTGGTCGTCGCGCGATACATTCCTGCCAATCCTGTCAGTTGCCTGTGCCATGCTGGCTTGAGAATGTGCCGCTTCGGCGGCACGCCGCAAGGCCGTCGGCCGCATCTGCCGCCAAGTTGAACACGACATGGAGGAAGCCCGATGACGTCGCCCGCCGATTACCATGCCATCGCGCTGTCCATGCCGCACGCCACGCAGGGCAGCCATTTCGAAGCGGTCGATTTCCGCGTCGCTGACAAGATCTTCGCGACATGGCGCGAGGACAGGCGGCAGGCGGTCGTCAAGCTCACGCCGGACGACCAGGCGCTGATGCTCGAAACCATGCCCGGCCTGCTCTCGCGCCTGCCGGGCGGATGGGGCCTGAAGGGCTGGACCCGGCTGCATCTCGACGCTGCGAGCGAGGACGAGGTCCGCCACCTGCTGACGGTCGCGTGGCGGACGGTGGCCCCGAAGAAATTCCAGAAGAACTAGACCGTCTCCAGCGCCCGGTCGATGTCCTCGATCAGGTCGTCTGCGTCCTCAAGGCCGACC
>CAZJFK010000042.1:3273-3486 GCA_964545515.1 uncultured Candidatus Saccharibacteria bacterium
TGTTCTGGAGCTCGAAGGCACCGCTCTTGCCGCCCTTGACGTCGAAGCAGATCAGCGTCGAGCCGCCCTTCATCTGCCGCGCGATGATGTCGGCCTGCGGGTGGTCGTTGCGGCCGGGATAGATAACGCGCTCGACCTTGGGATGACAGGCCAGGTGCCCGGCCAGACGCCCGGCGCTTTCCGTCTGCTGCTTGACCCGCACCGGCAGCGTTT
>CAZJFK010000043.1:0-3179 GCA_964545515.1 uncultured Candidatus Saccharibacteria bacterium
CCTTGTGTGACATGGCACTTTTTGGAACGGTATGGGAATCGTGCCCGCCCTCGGCGTGAGCTGCGCGTGCCGATTTGGATGATTTTTTGGACAGTAGCCTATATTTAAATAATGCGAATAATGACGGAGTGATTGTAATAGCCGAAAGTGCAGCGACTGCGACGGTGGCTGCCGCGGTTAGACCCATGGCTGTGATAAAAGGTATGTTTAGGATTGATAGCGATGCCAAGGCTATTATTACGGTCGTCGCAGCGAATACCACGGCACTACCAGCAGAAGAAATTGAACTCGCGGCCGCTTGTTCTACCGATAATCCAGACAGTAAATAGTGACGGTGTTTGTTGATGATAAATAACGAATAATCAATACCAACTGCAAGGCCAAGCATTATTGCTAGCACTGGTGTGGTAGAGGATATTTCAATAACATGACTGAGTGAAAATAGTCCCAGTAGTCCCGTGGCAACCGTGATAAGAGCTACTATTATAGGTAATCCTGCTGCCACGATGGTCGAAAAAGTTACGATTAGGACAATAAGCGCTAGTATTACACCAGTAATTTCGCCTACCCCGATGATATCACCGGGCATTTTGTCGATTATGTCCCCACCCATGTAGACGCTAAGTTTGTCTGACTTGGCGTCATGTACAATCTTTGCTATATCTGCTCGCGTTTCTGGCGCGATTGACGTCATAGGTTTATCGAGATTTATGACCGCGTATGCGGCATCGCCGCCTTTGGATACGAAGCTTCCGTTTGATAGCGGATCTATCACTTGTTTGACTCCACTCACACTCTGTAATTTCTGGACAGCACTCTTTATACGCTCTGAACTATCTGTAATTACGCTATCATTTGTAGCTTTGAATACCACCGTGCCAGAACTCTGACCGATTTCCGGGAAATCCTTGCCTAGTTTGTCTAGGGCAACTTGGGCTGGTGTGCCAGGTATACTGACAGTCGAAGTGGGTTCTAAATAGTTCATCTTGGCTACGAAGCCCAGCGTCACAAGCACTGCCAACCAGATCAAAAGTACCGCCCACTTGAAGCGATAAGCAAACAATCCAACTTTATATAGCAACTTATTCATAAATGCCTATGTTTATATAATACCTTACAACGCGGACGATAGGTAGATTAATTTAGTTTAAGTTTGTAATCTTTGCTGTCGTTTTCGAGCTCGTAAATGACGTTTTTGCGTTCGATAACAATCTTCCAGCCTTCTTGGACGGCTCTGTCGTATAGGCGCCTTTCTGGATTAAAGGCTATTGGATTTTCGACCAGTTCTAGCATCTGGGAGTCGCTGTAACTGTCACCAATCGCTAGGCTGCCCTCAAATGTTAGGTCGTGCTCTTTGATGAGTTTTTTTAGGGTTTCACCTTTGTGATGTGCTGGTATGTATGAGCGGCCGCTGTATGCTCCTTCGACGCGCTCATATTCGGCTCCCGCCCATGCATCGAGTTTATAAAACGCGGCTAGTCTATCTATTAATTCGCTGTGCGATCCGGTAACGGCTAGCATGAAATACCCTTCGCTTTGCAGTTTATCAAAAAGTTGTTTGGTGTATACGTAGTATCTGTCTTTGTTTTCGTCGACTACGTGATTGATTAATTTATCAAAATCACTTGGATTAATTGATTTGATATTACTCTCAAACAAATCGACTAGGAGCATTTCATATTTAGAAAAGGCGTCGCTTGATTCACGGCGGCGCCAACGATTACGTGCTTCATTGATGTTTGTGGTGGCTTCGGGGCCTAGGTGTCCGGCTCGGGCAAGTTCATCGACAACCGTGTGAAATAGTTGCCACCGTATTAGGGTGCCGTCGATATCAAATGCCGCGAACCTCCTCATAGCAATATAGTAGCATACTTTCGTTTGTGGCTATATATAGTATGTTGTATAGTAGCCATAGGCACATCAGCGAGAGACGCTGGCGCTTGTCTAGGCGCTTCGTGCTAAAAGGAGGCTCCCCGGTGAGCCGAAAAACTAATAAAGCTAGCGATAAATCCGCTAGCGTCGTGTTCGAGGGATTTCGTTTTTACGAAAGCGATTTCAACTCGATGATCCTTTATGACAACATGTTGCTTGTGCGGCATCGCAATGGTGGTGGATATGTACCCTTGGTGCAAGACGCTGATGATCCTCATCAGGCTTATATCGTACCAGAGGTGTACGTGGGACCCAGGGCTATGATTCTGGGTACTACCAAGGTATTCGGCGGTGAAATTCGCGGTGGTGAATTTTACGGCGGCGTCATTCATGATGGATATTTCCGCGGTGGTTACTACTACGGTGGCGAGTTCCATGGTGGCACGTACGAGGGCGGGCATTTTTACCGCGGCGTGTTTACGAATTGTCGTTGCTATGCCGGTACCTTTGATGACGATGAGTTCCATGGCGGACTTCATGTCGAAGAAAAGATTCACCGAGGCGACTGTTGTCAGCTTCAATAATTAAGCCTCGCTACTTGGCGGGGTATTTAATTCGGTCTGATGATGGCCAGCGAGTGCTCTATTTGAATTTTGGCTGGGTGTAAACGAAGCCACTCGTCGGTGGCTTTGGCCGCTCCGGGCAGTGCTTCATTGGCATAGTCATCGACAATGATTATCGCGTCGGGTGTAAGCTTGGGCCACACTACGATTAGTGAATCGTGGATTGATTCGTAGTAATCTCCGTCCAAAAAAGCAAAAGATATTTTTTCGGGCAAATCACTAGCTTTGAGATCTTTGAACCAACCTTTTTTGATTTGCGGCATAGGAGCGCCAGATTTTTTCAAGTTGTTGATTAGGGTACTTTTGGTAGTAGATAGCTCGCCAGTCTTGAATTGAATTCCGGCTGGGCTAAGATCTTGCTCAGTCTTGGGCGGTAAGCCTTCAAACGAATCATATAAATATAGCTTTTTGCCGGTACCAGCTAGTTTTGCTGCTAAGTGGACACTTGTTGTGCCTACGTAGCAACCGAGCTCGACTACATCGCCTTCTACGTCTCGGGTGCGAGCGAGCTCACGCAAGATAATTTCGACTTCACGCTCGTCTACTTGGTCTGATAGCAATTTCATAAATTAGTTAATTTGGGAAAATTATCGACGCGCTCTAATAATGATTTACTGTCGTAGGCACGTTTCGGCCCTAATTCTACCCACTCACCGTCTAGCGGTGAGGCTGATTCGTCAATCG
>CAZJFK010000044.1:0-2908 GCA_964545515.1 uncultured Candidatus Saccharibacteria bacterium
GTCGCGCGCCGTGACCACGACGCGCTCGCCTGCCGCGAGCATCTCCTCGGCGATGCCGACGAGATATTCGCCCTTCTCCGTCAGCCGCGCCCCGCGCAGGCTGCGGTCGAAGAGATCGGCCCCCACCGCGACCTCGAGCTCCTGTATGCGCTTGGACACCGCCGACTGCGTGGTGTTGAGCTTGAGCGCCGCGCGCTCGAACGTGCCCAGATGGGCGATCCAGTAGATGGTCTCGAGTTGCTTGAGCGTCGTCGGTACGGACATCGGGCCTCCCCCATTTCATTCTTTGAAGGAATATCCATTGATGATCATTTATCGGTTTTTTTAATGTGACGTCAAACTAGATTGCCTCGGGCGCGGCAGACGATCGTTCCCCCTCTCCCGGTCGGGGGCGCCCGCACAATCGACAGGCAGTCCAATGAAAATAACCTTGTCAGAGCGCGTCACCCGTCTCAAGCCTTCGGCCAGCATCGCCGCCAAGGCGGTCGTCAACGAGTTGCGCGCGCAAGGCCGCAGCATCGTCGACTTCACCATCGGCGAGCCCGATCTCGACACGCCGGCGCACATCGTCGAGGCCGCCATCGCCGCCATGCGCGCGGGCGACACGCACTATACCGCCACCAACGGCACCCCGGCCCTGCGCCAGGCGATCGCCGCCAAGCTGAAGCGCGAGAACGGCCTTGCCTTCGATCCGGCCGACATCGTGGTCGGCGCAGGCGCCAAGCAGCTCATCTTCGAGGCGTTCGCCGCCACGCTCGACCCCGGCGACGAGGTGATCGTGCCCGCGCCCTACTGGGTGTCCTATCCCGACATCGTCGCGCTCAACGGCGGCAGCCCGGTGATCGTGCCGTGCGGCCGCGACACGGATTTCAAGCTGACCGGGCCGGCGCTGGAAGCCGCGATCACCCCGCGCACCCGCTGGCTGATCCTGTGCGCGCCGTCGAACCCGACCGGCGCGGTCTATGCGCGCGAGGAACTGGCCGCGCTCGCCGCGGTGCTGCTGCGCCACCCCCATGTCGCGGTGCTGACCGACGACATCTACGAGCATCTCGTCTATGACGGCGCCGCCGCCCACGCGCTGCTTGCCGTCGCGCCCGCGCTCGCCGGGCGGGTGCTGCTGGTCAACGGCCTTTCCAAGGCCTATGCGATGACCGGATGGCGCATCGGCTATGCCGCCGGCCCGTCCGAGCTGATCGGCGCCATCGTGAAGCTGCTCGGCCAGAGCACCACCTGCGCCTGCTCGATCAGCCAGGCCGCCGCCGTCGCGGCGCTGAACGGCGATCAGGCCCCGGTGCGCGCGATGGTCGCGCTCTACCAGCGCCGCCGCGACCTCATGCACGAGGGCCTGAGCGCGATCCCCGGAATCGCCTGCGGCCGCCCGGCCGGCGCCTTCTACATCTATCCCGACGTGTCGGGGCTGATCGGGCGGCGCACGCCCGACGGCGCGGTGATCGAGAGCGATGCCGATCTTTCCCTCTACCTGCTTCGGGCGGTCGGCGTCGCGGTGATGGACGGCGGCGCCTACGGCATGTCGCCGTGCCTGCGCCTGTCCTTCGCCACGTCGCAGGAGACCATCGCCGAAGGCTGCGCGCTGATCCGCGAAGCGTGCGCCGCGCTCAACTGAACCGGGAGAACACAGATGCTCGACGAACGCCGCCATGCCATGCCGGACCAGGCCGATCCGGCCCTGGTCGCCGCCTTCCGCGACCTGCCGGTCGCCAATATCAGCGACAATCTGCATCGCCTGGCCGGCGCGGTGGGGCTGCGCCCCTTCCACGACGGCACGCCGATGGCGGGAACCGCGCTGACGGTGAGGACCCGCGCCGGCGACAACAAGACCATCCACGAGGCGCTGGAGCTGGTGCGCCCCGGCGACGTGATCGTGGTCGACGGCGGCGGCGACCTGTCGCGCGCGCTGATCGGCGAGATCATGAGCTCTGTGGCCCAGATGCGCGGGGCCGCCGGCTTCGTGCTCGACGGCGCCGTGCGCGACACCGCCGCCCTCGCCAGATCGAGCTTCCCCTGCTTCGCGCGCGCCGGCATCCATCTCGGCCCCTACAAGAACGGGCCGGGCGAGATCAACGTGCCGGTCTCGATCGGCGGGCTGACGGTCAATCCCGGCGACATCGTCGTCGGCGACGCCGACGGCGTCGTGGCCTTCCCGCAGGCGATCGCCGCCGCCCTGCTCGAGGCGACCCGCGCGCAGTCGGCGCGCGAGGAAGAACTCCTCAGGCAGATCGCCGAGGGCCGCTATGCCGGCGCCTACACCGCGCCCGCCAAGGGCTGACGCCCTTCCCCGAGCGCGTGAGCGCGGAGCCGGGCGAGGGGGAACCGGAGTTGCCGCCGGTCCGCGTATTCCACCTCGCCGCCATCGCCAAGCGTCGGTCAATCCTGATGGAATGCTACTCCCTGGCGATCCGCGCGTCGCGCATCAGGCCGATCAGGGCCTCGCGGGGGATCCTGTAGATTGACGCGCTGCAACTCATGGGGACGAATGTCGACAGGTGGTAGGACCGCTCGTTGTGGACCGCGCAGGCGTTGAAGCCCGGCGGCATGTAGTTGCGGCAGCCCAGAAACGTTTCCGAGACGGTGACATCGAGCCCATCCGGCGCATCCGGGGTCAGGGTCTCGATCCTGGTGTCGGCTCCCTCGAACATGGCGATGCCTTCATCCGGGACCGGACAGCTTTGCGGCGAATGATGGACGGCCAGCACCGCGGACAGGCCCGGTTCCAGGCAGGCCGGCATCCGGCAGGTGAGGTGGACCCTTTCGCCTCTCCCGTCGTCCGAGACCGTCCATATCTCCGTGGAGACATGGAAATCGATGTCGCCGAGGCGGAACCGTTCCGCGCGGGGCGCGGGCGCGGTCGCCCGGCTGACGAGATAGTGCAGCGCGCCCCCGATCCATG
>CAZJFK010000045.1:0-374 GCA_964545515.1 uncultured Candidatus Saccharibacteria bacterium
TGCGGTCGATCACGAGCGAGCCGCCCGAGGGCAGCCAGACCTTGCGGTCCATCGCCTTGGCGATCTGCTCGTCGATGCGGTGCTCGGCGAAGACGTCCTTCTCCCCCGTCCAGCGCGAGAGCTTCGTGGACAGGTCGGGGGCGAGGTCGCCGACGTAGCCGGAGATCGTGTCCCACGCCTCGGCGCCCTGGACCACGAGCGAGGTGAAGTCGTCGTTGAAGATGTCGCGGACCACGCGGATCGCGAGGTCGGCCTCGCCCTGCAGCAGCGCCGGGGCGCTCGCAGACTTGGACTTCTTCTCGATCTTCGCCCACTGCTCGGTGAGCCGGGCGATGTCGGCGCGCAGCTCCTCCTCCGACGCACCCTCGGCGGCG
>CAZJFK010000045.1:384-2866 GCA_964545515.1 uncultured Candidatus Saccharibacteria bacterium
GGTGCGCACGATGACGCCGGAGTTCTCCGGCACGATCTCGCGCAGCAGCTTCTTGAGGCGCGCGCGCTCCTTCTCGGGGAGCTTGCGGGAGATGCCCGTCATCCCGGCGCCCGGGACGAACACGAGGTAGCGGCCCGCGAGGGTGACCTGCGACGTGAGCCGCGCACCCTTGTGGCCGATCGGGTCCTTCGTGACCTGGACGAGCACCGAGTCGCCCGACTTGAGCGCCGTCTCGATGCGGCGCGGCTGGCCCTCGAGCCCGGCCGCGTCCCAGTTCACCTCGCCGGCGTAGAGCACCGCGTTGCGGCCCTTGCCGACGTCGACGAACGCGGCCTCCATGCTCGGCAGCACGTTCTGCACGCGGCCGAGGTAGACGTTGCCGACCATCGAGGCCTGCGTCGAGCGCGAGACGTAGTGCTCGGCGAGCACGCCGTCCTCGAGCACGGCGATCTGCGTGCGGCCGTTCGACTCGCGCACCACCATGGCGCGCTCGACGGCCTCGCGGCGGGCGAGGAACTCCGCCTCGGTGAGCACCTGACGGCGGCGGCCCGCGTCGCGGCCCTCGCGGCGGCGCTGGCGCTTCGCCTCGAGCCGCGTCGAGCCGCGCAGTGCGGTGACCTCGTCGGAGCGGGTCGAGCGGGGCTCGTCCGAGTCGCCAGAGCGTCCGGAACGGCTGCGCCGACGACGACGGCGGCGGCTCGAGGACTCCTCGTCCCCCTGGTCGTCGGACTGCGCGTCGCCACCGGGCTCGTCCTCGGAGTCCGCGGTGTCCTGGTTGTCCGTGCTCGAGGCCGCGTCGTCGGAGGACTCGTCCGACGCGCCCTTCGAGCGGCGGCCACGGCCACCACGACGACGACGACGACGCGCGGCGCCCGACGCCGACTCCTCGGCGCCGTCCTGGCTCTCGTCGTCCTGCGCGTCCTCGTCCTGCGACTCGGTCTCGGCGTCGACGTCCTGGGCGGCGAGATCGGTCTCGACGGCCTCGGCGTCGAGGAGCTCCTCGTCCTCGGGCTCGACGGCCTCGACCTGCTCGCGCACCTTCTGCGGGCTGCCAGCCTCGGCGACAACACGGCGACGCTTGGGCCGGGCCAGCGCGGGATCGGGCGCCTGGAACAGCACGGCCGTGGTCGCGAGTCGGGGAGAGCTACCTGCCCCGCCGGGCGCGACCGTCGAGGGTGCGGGCTCGTCGCCAGCGGGCGTCGTGGTGGGCTCGGCAGGCTCGGCGGACTTGGCGGACTTGCCGCCCCGGCGCGAGCGGGTGGCCTTCTTGGGCGCGGCGGGCTCCGTCGCCTCGGGCGCGGCGGCGGCCTGGGGCTCGTCGGCAGCGACCTCGTCCGCGGCGGGCTTGCTGGCCGCCTTCGTGGCGCGCTTGCGCAGTGTGCGCTTCGCGGGCGGTGCGTCGGTCGCACCGTCGGTCGCGGCGGTCGCACCGTCGGTCGCGGGGGCGACATCGCCACGGGCTGCGCCGTCGTCGGCCCCGGCGTCGTCGGCCCTTCCGGGGATCATGAGGTCGCCCACGGCCTTGACGGGCGGCGCCTTGCGGCTGCGCGTGGCCTTCTTGGCCGGCGGCGGGGAGGCGAGCTCGGCGAGCTCGAAGCCGAGGTCGACGACAGGTGCGGGTACATCCGTCGCGGGGGCGGGGGTGTCCGTCGGCGGGGCCTGGACGGGTGCGGCGGCCTTGCGGACGACGCGTCGACGTGCGGGGCGTGAGCCCTCGTTCTGCTCTGTCACGGTGGGTACTCCGACCTACCGCCCGTCCACACTGCCGGGGCGGCAGGTGCCTTCTGTTCTGTCGACGCACGTAGGCGCCGGAAGTCTCGGTCGACCGATCTCGCACTCACGCGCCACGCCCTCGCCGGCCTAGCGCAGTTTCCTCGTGGAGAGGACTGGCGCCGGGGCGTCGGGCGGGCCGCGCTGGTGCGGTGGACACGGTCCGGGTTCGGAGGACGGTGTGGTCGCCCTCCGCTGGGAAGTATCGCACATCACGGGTTCCACGGGACGCGCCACACCGCGGCAAGGAACTGACGACGCGTCAGGAACCGGGACCTTGGTCCTAGGTTCCCGGGACCCCTCGAACTAGCGTTTTTGCTGGTCCACGCCGGAGAACGCGGGCCGCTCGATCGCAACGGAGGACCCGTGGACGCCCTTGACCTGGCGCGTTGGCAGTTCGGCATCACCACCGTCTACCACTTCATCTTCGTCCCGCTGACGATCGGCCTCGCGCCCCTCGTCGCGATCATGCAGACCATGTGGGTCCGCACGGGCGACGAGAAGTGGCTCAAGCTGACCAAGTTCTTCGGCAAGCTCCTGCTGATCAACTTCGCGATCGGCGTGGCGACGGGGATCGTGCAGGAGTTCCAGTTCGGCATGAACTGGTCGGAGTACTCGCGCTTCGTCGGCGACGTCTTCGGCGCACCGCTCGCGATGGAGGCGCTCGCCGCGTTCTTCGTCGAGTCGACGTTCCTCGGCCTGTAGATCTTCG
>CAZJFK010000046.1:0-2611 GCA_964545515.1 uncultured Candidatus Saccharibacteria bacterium
GTTCTCGATCTCGAGGATCGGATCGGCGTTGGCGATGTTCGTGGCTGCTACAGCTTCGTTCATCGGATGATCTCCCTTACCGGCCGCGATGCAGCGTATTTCGGTCCATCGCCTTCATCCTCAATCCTTCAGCGACTGCTCGCGCAGTGCATCGGCAAGGAGGTTCAGTCCCAGCACGAAGCTCATCAGCGCGAAGACCGGCGGCAGCGCCGGGTGGATGAACGAGCGCAGCAGGCGCGACGATTCCTTGATCGCCGTGCCCCAGTCGGGGCTTTCCGGCGCCAGCCCAAGGCCGAAATAGCCGAGCGTTCCGAGCAGGATCGTGGTGTAGCCGATGCGCAGGCACACATCGACGATCAGCGGCCCGCGCGCGTTGGGCAGCACTTCCCACAGCATGATGTACCATGGGCTCTCGCCGCGGGTCTGGGCGGCCGCCACATAGTCGCGCGTCTTGATGTCCATCACCAGTCCGCGCACGATGCGGAAGACGCCCGGCGCCGATGCGAAGACGACCGCCACGAATATGTTCAGCTCGTTGGGCCGGATCGAGATGATGCCGAACGGATCGGCATTGAAGACGAGCCCGGCATAGATCCAGCCGCCGATCAGGACGGTCAGGCCGATCTGGATCGCCAGCAGCTGCGGCCGGTGCTTGTAGCGCGTGTAGAACAGCGCGCAGAAGAAGATGATAGGAAACAGGAAGAAGACGCCTGCCATCGCATAGGGGATCGGCGTGTCCATGATGCCCGGCGTGACGAGCAGGTAGAACAGCAGGATCACCGGGAAGGCCAGAACGAGATTGGCAAGGAACGACAGGAACGCGTCGATCCGTCCGCCATAGTAGCCCGCGGGCAGCCCGAGCGTCGTGCCCACCATGAGCGCGAACAGCGTCGCAGCCGGCGCGATGACCAGCACGATCTGGCTGCCGTAGACCACTCGGCTGAAGATGTCGCGCGCCAGCCGGTCGCCGCCGAACAGGAACGCCTGACCCGATTGCGGCTCGATCGCGCCGGGCAGCACGTCTTTCATCACGAAGATCTGGGCGAGCGGATCGAAGGGCGACACGACGCTGGCGAAGATCGCCGTGAACGTCCAGAACAGGCAGATCGCAAGGCCAGCCATGCCGACATAGGTGTCGAAGAGCTGGCCGTAGAGGCCGAGGCGCTTCTTGTAGGTGATGCTGAGCGCGAACACGACGCCGAGCGCCAGCCAGACGGGCCAGAAGCGGACGAGCACGCCCAGGAAGATCTGGAACGGCCCCAGATATTGGATTTCCATCTGCGCTGCCCCCCTAGAGCCTGTTATGAACTATGGATGGGGCTGCGCTGCAGCCGATTTTGGCCTGTCCGGCAGGAGCCGGTCGCAGACCGGTATCGGGAATACCTGCAAGACCGGCGACGAACCGGCAGGCCAAAAGCGGCGCAGCCCGCAGGGTTGAGCGGCGAAGGCCGCCTGAGGCGTCGAAAGGCTTGCCGGTATTCCCGATACCGGCCTGCGACCGGCTCCTGTCATGCGGTCCTTCGTCGCTCAACGCAGCCTCCATCCATAGTTCATAACAGGCTCTAGTGTTTGACCGCGCCTTCCGTGAGTGCACGGACAAAATACTTTTGCAGGACGAGGAACAGAACCACGACCGGCACGCTCATCATGAAGCTCGCGGCCATCAGTCCCGGGAAGTCGGTGGTGTTTTCGGAGAAGAACCGCTGGATGCCGACCGGCAGCGTCAGATGCTCGTTCCTGGACAGGAACGTATAGGCGTAAATGTATTCGTTCCATGCGCCGATGAACGAGTAGATCGCCGTGGCGATGATCCCCGGCACCGAAAGCGGCATCACGATCAGCACGAAGGCCTGAAACCGCGTCGCGCCGTCGATGCGCGCCGCCTGCTCGAGCTGTATCGGGATGTTGTCGTAGAAACCCTTGAGCAGCCAGATCGCGAGCGGCAGGCCGAAAGTCAGGTAGGTGAGGACCAGCGAGCCGTGCGTGTTCATCAGGCCGAGAAAGCGCATCAGGATGAAGAGCGGGACGAGGAAGATCACCGCCGGGAACATGTTGCGCAGCAGCACCGAGAAGAACAGGAACTTCCGTCCCGGAAAGCTGAAGCGCGAGAAGGCATAGGCAGCCGGCACCGCGACCAGCACCGCCAGGATCGTGGTCAGGGTCGAAACGACCAGGCTGTTCCAGAAGAACCGCAGAAAGTCCCGGCCGACGCTGTTCTGCGGATCGAGCAGCTTCTGGTAGCTCGCAAGCGTCGGCTCGCTCGGCCACCACTCGGGCGGAAACGCCATTGCCGCGAATTGCGACTTGATCGACGTCAGCACCATCCAGACCATCGGCACTGCCGTGTAGAGCAGCATGAACAGCAGGAAGAAGCGGCCGGACCAGCGCCAGCCATCGATGCGTCTGCGGCGCGTGGCCGGGGCGTCGGCGCGCGCGCTCATGCCCCGTGCTCCTTCCGCTCGTTGCCGCTGAGCGCCCGGACATAGAAATAGCCCAGCGTCATCACGGTGATGAACAGGAGCACGGAATAGGCCGAGGCCACCCCCCAGCGCTGGCGCCCGAAGGCAAGCTCGTAGATATGCGTGATCCAGATGTGCGAGGCGTTGGAGGG
>CAZJFK010000047.1:0-2602 GCA_964545515.1 uncultured Candidatus Saccharibacteria bacterium
GGTAAATCTACCCTAGTAAATGGAACCAAACGCGGTATCGAAGAATATTCCAAGACCGACGCTGGCGCAATTTACGCTATCAAGGGCTGCCCAATGCAAGAAGAACCTCTGCATCTAATCCCTAATGACATGCGACCAATGATTGAGGAAGAGTACGGTATCCATATCGAAGGTGAACTATGCCCACAGTGTAGCGAGACATACGGTAACCAAGACTTTGGCTCTGACGCACTTCGCGAAGTACCTATCGAGCGTGTCATTATATCTGAAAAAGACCGCCGCGGCATCGGTACATTCAAACCTAGCGATCCAAAAAGCCAAGACATCACCGAACTAGTTGGTAGCGTTGACCTTTCCAAGCTAGGTAAATACGGTACAGCTTCAGACGCAAAAGCTTATCGATTTGACGGTGAGCTAAACGTAGCTAACCGTGGTGTCATGGAATTCGTCGAGATGTTGAAGGTTGACGAGAAATTCCTGTATACGCTACTAGACCTTACAACCGATCACGTCATCAAGGCCCCACGCTTCCCTAACATTTCAGCCGATGAGGTTATCATCGCCCACACTAACCTTGCTGAATACAACGCCTATGTTTCCAACCCCAAAAACGAAGCCCTCCGCGACCGTCTAGAGGTTATCGAAGTGCCTTATACTCTGCAAGTTTCTGCCGAGGAGAAGATTCACCAGAAACTAATCGGCGAGAGCGACCTAGTCAAACGTGGTCGCGTACACGTCAATCCCCAGACTCTACGCACGGCATCTGTATTTGCCGTACTATCTAGGCTAAGCGAAGCCAAAAAATACACTCGCCTGGAGAAAATGCGTATCTATAACGGTGACAGCACCAACCGCCTATCACAGCGAGACCTACGCGAATTACAAGCCGACGACCCTAAGGAAGGTATGTACTACGGTGTATCACCTAGGTACATCATCGACTCACTATCCAAGGCCCTAGTGCACGGTGAAAAAGAATGTCTAACACCGCTCGATGCTATTCGCGCTCTCACCGATCAGCTAAATCACAGTGCTCACACTCGTGACATGAACGACAATGACAAAAAATCTCTAACCGAAGCCCTAGCTCTTGCACAGCAAGAATACAACGAATATGCGGTCAAAGAAGTCAGCAAGGCGTTCATCGGCTCATTCGAAGACGTAGCTATGAACCTGTACCAAAACTACATCAGCAACGTCATGGCATTTACTACTGGTGAAAAAATCGTCGACCCAGTTACTGGCCACGAATTCGATCCTGACGAAAAACTAATGCGCAGCATCGAAGAACAAATTAATGTCAGCGTTAGCGGCAAGGCAGAGTTCCGCAAAGAACTCATGACTCGTATCGCTAGGGTATCAATGCAAGGCAAGACATTTACTTACCACGATCACCCACGCCTCGAAGAAGCTATCACCAACAAGCTATTTGGTGACATGAAGGACATGATTAAGCTAACTACAACATCAGGTGTTAGAAACGACAAACAACAAAAACGAATCAATGACGTCGAAAGAACTCTTATCGAAGACAGCGGCTACTGTGAACACTGTGCCCACGAACTTGTCGAATACGTCGGCTCGTTAATGGCTCGATCATAAAGTTCTCGAAGTCTAATAATATTAGACTAAAACTTAGGAGCAAACCGTGGAAAATTTCAATGGATTTAACGGATATACTAGCGCAATAACTAGGCGAGATTGGTCGCTTCACCGCAAAGGTGAGCGCGATGAGGCACGCCACAACGAAAAGGTCAAAGAAACCATCAAAGGTAGACTCGAAGACATCGTTAGTGACGGTAGCATTATTACAGCTGATCCACATAGCAAAAAAACTATTAAAATTCCGCTAAAATCCCTTGAACTTCCACGGTTTAAATACGGCAAAGCAAACGAAGGTGTTGGTACTGGTGACGGTAGCGAACAACCGGGCGATGTCGTCGGCCATCAGCCAGGTCCCGGCCAACAACCCGGTCAGGGAGAAGACGGCGAAGCCGGAACCGAAGCCGGTCAGGAATACTACGAAGCTGAGCTTTCAATAGAAGAAATCCAGGCTATGGTATTTGAAGATCTAGGGCTACCACTCATGAAACCCAAAAACGCCAAGGACATGGAATCCGAAGAGATTAAGTTTAACGACGTCCGTCGCAAACGCAGTACAAATAATCTCGACCTCGCCCGTACAGCAATCGAAAACATGATGCGAAACGCTATCGAGCATGGCGAAGCTGTAATTGATGGTATTTCGCCAGACGATTATCGTGTCCGTAGTTGGGAATATGAGCGCAAACCCGAAAACAGCGCTGTCGTACTAGCCATGGCCGATATCTCAGGCTCAATGGGCGAATTCGAAAAATACGTTACTCGCGCATTTTGCTGGTGGACAGTAGGATTCCTGCGCTCTAAATATCCAAAAGTTGATATCGTATTTATCGCTCACGATACCGAAGCTTATGAAGTTACCGAAGAAGAATTCTTTACCCGCGGCATGGGCGGAGGTACTAAATGTTCATCAGCCAACGAGATGGCCCTCGATATCATCAACGAACGCTACTCGCCAGATGATTACAATATATATCCCCTACACTTTTCCGACGGCGAC
>CAZJFK010000048.1:0-2579 GCA_964545515.1 uncultured Candidatus Saccharibacteria bacterium
TCTACGGCGGCCTGCGCTTCTTCGAGCGCGCCGAGATCAAGAACGCCGTGGCCTACCTGCGCCTGCTAGACGGCCGCCACAACGACGCCGCCCTGGAACGGGTGATCAACGTGCCGACCCGTGGCGTCGGCGAGAAGACCGTCGAGGCCATCCGCGAACACGCCCGCCACGCCGACCTGTCCATGTGGGCGGCCATGCAGCAGCTGATCGCCAACAAGGGCCTCACCGGCCGTGCCGCCACGGCGCTGACCGGCTTCGTCGAGCTGGTCGAGAACCTGGCCGCCAAGGTGCTGGACATGCCGCTGCACCTGATGACCCAGACGGTGGTCGAACAGAGCGGCCTGCTCGCCTGGCACCAGGCCGAGAAGGGCGAGAAGGGCCAGGCCCGGGTGGAGAACCTGGAAGAACTGGTCAGCGCCGCACGCAACTTCGAGAACAACGAAGACGACGACCTCTCGCCCCTGGCCGCCTTCCTCACCCACGCCTCGCTGGAGGCCGGCGACACCCAGGCCGAAGAGCACGAGGACTGCATCCAGCTGATGACCCTGCACAGCGCCAAGGGCCTGGAGTTCCCGCTGGTGTTCCTGGTCGGCATGGAAGAAGGCCTGTTCCCCCACAAGATGAGCCTGGAAGAACCCGGTCGCCTGGAAGAAGAACGCCGCCTGGCCTACGTCGGCGTCACCCGCGCCATGCAGCAACTGGTGCTGACCTACGCCGAGACCCGCCGCCTGTACGGCAGCGAGACCTACAACAAGGTCTCGCGCTTCGTTCGCGAGATACCGCCAGCGCTGATCCAAGAAGTGCGCCTGTCCAACAGCGTCAGCCGCCCCTACTCAGCCCCGAGCCGGACCATGAGCGGCGGCTCGATGTTCGCCGGCAGCCAGGTACCGGAAACCCCCTTCAGCCTCGGCCAGGCCGTGCGCCACAGCCTGTTCGGCGAAGGCGTGATCCTCAACTTCGAAGGCAGCGGCGCCCAGGCCCGGGTACAGGTCAACTTCGCCTGCGAAGGCAGCAAGTGGCTGATGCTGGCGTATGCCAAGCTGGAGGCGGTGTAGCCAGGTTTCTCGGATAGCGTAGGTTTTCGTTCTGCTGTGAGCGGAAACCTATGCGGCGCATCAGACACTACAGATCGCCTTTACAGAGAGGCTGCCCTAGCTTGCACCTTGTTGAGCACAAATATCGCAATCTCAACGAATAGATATACAGCGCCCAGCGCTGCTAGATATATCCATCCGCTCGCAACGCTTGGGCCACAATATGTTTCGGTAAGGCATCTGAAGATATGTACAACCACCTTCACCTCACTCCAGAGAGCCGCCAGAACAACAAGCAAGGCGAAGCCGTTTAAAAGTTCCCCATGAAAACTTAAAGATTTATGCACAACTGTATTGCTCACAACTTGCCAAGTCCGCAACGGCAGTAGCCCGATAGCAGCAAGGCCAATGAAGCCGAATAGGTACATAAAACTGCTAAAAAGATTTGCACTCATAGATATATCAGCGCCCTAAAGCTATAAATTTTAGCCGACCTGTGCAGAGAAATATTTTTGCTTCGACACCAGAGCATAAACAACCAAGTTGACGAGCAAAATTTATTTTATAATATATAAACTTGACACATCACTTTAACATCTCGACTTCATTCACTAACGCATCAAATTCATCATCAGCTAAAATCGAGACACTACCAGAGACGGATATACTCTTATCAGTACCTACAAAGGCCCAGCCATCTCGACTACAAGGTTTAAAAGCTAGGCGATAATCCTTATATCCAAAATCCTTGCCACCTGATAGTATTTTATACTTTTCATATACATCGAGAAAATATTTATTCCTTATACTTAAGCTATTATCCGGCTCCCTCAAGAGCTGATCTTTATTTACCGCAACATAATAAAACGAAGAAAAATCTATATAATTAACATCAACACAATCGTTATTTGAATTTCCACATCCGCCCAGCATAAACACAAATGAGACAATATAGAAAATACGTATCATGAGCACTTAACTACCGGACATGCTCTAGAGTGATCCTTCCGTTCGAAGGTGCTGTCATATTTGTTTTCATAGTTATCAATCACAAATTGCTCCTCTTGAGCCGCTCTCTCATTAAAGTCAAATGGCTTACCCTTATAATACATTGGACCTTTTCCCTGATCCCTATTATAAGCGTGCCCGAGCTCATGAAGGAGTATGCGATCAGAACCAGCCAGAGCGAACCCTCCGTCTGTGGTATTTACCCAGACTGCTATACCAGGAGGCATAACTATAGTGCCACCCCAAGCATCCATATTAAATCTGGCACTACACCCATAGGCCGGCTTTGTTATCTTATACTTTAACTTTGACCCCTCCAACCTGGCCAATATTTCATTACCTATCGGTGTTTTTCTAATCTTATTTATGTCATCCTGATATTCAGGACCATACTCTAAAACCAAACCCAAACTATCTATAAAAGTAATTGGGCCCCCATATACATAACCATATGTATTTAACCCGCCCATTAATCCAATGGGGTCCTGCGTCACATACCTCCCCAACTCCGGTGCGTAATACCGGTAGCGGTTGTAA